>NZ_DGTE01000048.1:0-3421 GCF_002393675.1 Streptococcus sp. UBA4344 | reverse complement strand
TCAACACAAATTATCACTACATTGTGCCAGAATGGTCAAAAGTTAAACCACATTTGACAAATACACGTTTGCTTGATTTGTATCTTGAAGCAAAAGAAGTGGTTGGTGATAAAGCAAAACCAGTCATCACAGGACCAATTACTTATGTGGCTTTATCAGCTGAGGTAAGTGATTTTACATCGGCAGTCAAAAGACTTTTACCACTTTACAAACAAGTCTTTGCAGAATTAGTTGAAGCAGGAGCAACTTATATTCAAGTTGATGAACCAATTTTTGTAACGGATGAAGGTGCGGATCTTCTTGAAGCTGCTAAATGCGTCTATGCTTATTTTGCTAAAGAAGTTCCTCAAGCTAAAATTATTTTCCAAACATATTTTGAAGCCTTGATTGATGCTAAAGATTTGTCAGAACTTCCTGTTGCTGCTTTTGGTCTTGATTTTGTTCATGGTCTTGAAGAAAACCTTGAAGCTATTGAAGCTGGATATTTTGAAGGAAAAGAAGTATTTGCCGGGGTTGTTGATGGACGTAATATTTGGGCAACTGATTTTGTAAAAATATCTGCCTTGCTTAAAAAAATCCAAGAAAAAGTTGGTAATCTTGTGATTCAACCATCTTGTTCACTTCTTCATGTACCGGTAACAACTAAAAATGAAACTGCCCTAGATCCAGTTTTGAAAAATGGTCTTGCATTTGCTGATGAAAAACTACAAGAACTTGAACTTTTGAGCCAATACCTAGATGGTCAAGAAACTGAAGCTTATAAACAGCATGTGGCTGATTTTGATGCCTTGCAAGCAGCAGACTTCCGTAATGTTACGCTTGAAAGCTTGGACAACGTACCAACAGAACGCGTTGACTATAAGATTCGTCGCAAAGTCCAACAAGAAAAACTTGGTTTGCCAACTCTTCCAACAACAACGATTGGATCATTCCCTCAATCACCAGAAATTCGTCGCACTCGTTTGGCTTGGAAACGTGGTGACATCTCAGATGTGGAATATGAAGAATTTATCAAATCGGAAATCGCACGTTGGATTAAAATTCAAGAAGACCTTGATCTTGATGTCTTGGTACACGGTGAGTTTGAACGTGTGGATATGGTTGAGTTCTTCGGTCAAAAGCTAGCTGGATTTACTACAACAAAACTTGGTTGGGTGCAATCATACGGATCACGTGCAGTTAAACCACCAATTATTTACGGTGATGTTAAACACATTCAACCATTGTCAGTGAAAGAAGTGGTTTATGCTCAAAGCCTAACAGAACGTCCGGTTAAAGGAATGCTAACAGGACCAATTACAATTACTAACTGGTCATTTGAACGTTCTGATATTTCACGCGCAGATCTTTTCAATCAAATTGGACTAGCTATCAAAGATGAAATCAAATTGCTTGAAGATGCTGGAATTGCCATTATTCAAGTGGATGAAGCTGCTCTTCGTGAAGGATTACCGCTTCGTAAAGCTAAGCAAAAAGCATATCTTGATGATGCGGTTCATGCTTTCCGCATTGCGACATCATCTGTAAAAGATGACACACAAATTCATACGCATATGTGCTACTCTAAATTCAATGAAATTATTGATTCTATTCGCGCTTTGGATGCGGATGTCATTTCAATCGAAACAAGCCGTAGTCATGGTGATGTGATTGAATCATTTGAAACAGCTGTCTACCCACTTGGTATTGGTCTTGGTGTCTATGATATTCACTCACCACGTGTACCAACAAAAGAAGAAGTGATTGAAAATATTGAACGTCCACTTCGTCAATTGTCATTAGAACAATTCTGGGTAAACCCTGACTGTGGTCTTAAAACACGTCGCGAACCAGAAACAATTGCCTCACTTAAAGTATTAGTAGAAGCAACTAAGGAAGTTCGAGCAAAATACGGAAAATAAGGAAGGTTGAGCTATGTCACGATTATTAGAACGTTTAAAAACAGATATTTTAGTCGCTGACGGTGCTATGGGAACTCTTCTTTACGCTAATGGTCTTGATAATTGTTACGAAGCTTATAATTTGACGCATCCAGAAAAAGTTTTAGCGATTCATAAAGCTTATATTGACGCTGGTGCTGATGTCATTCAGACAAACACCTATGCAGCTAAGCGACACCGACTGGATGGATATGGCTATGATGATAAAGTCAAAGAAATCAATCAAGCCGGTGTCAGAATTGCTAGACAAGCAGCTGGTGAGGATACCTTTGTTTTGGGAACGGTTGGGGCACTCAGAGGTCTTAAACAATGTGAATTAACACTTGATGAAATCATTCAAGAAACATTGGAACAGGTCGGTTATCTACTTGAAACTAATGACATTGATGGCCTTTTATTTGAAACTTATTATGATGAAGAAGAAATTATTGAAGTCTTAAAAGCTGTTAGACCTTTGACTGATTTACCGATTATTACTAATATTTCACTTCACGAAGCAGGAATTACTGAAAATGGTCGTCCTTTGGTTGAAATATTTGGTAAGCTAGTGATGCTTGGGGCAGATGTTGTGGGATTGAATTGTCACTTGGGACCATATCATATGATTCAATCTCTGAAACAAGTACCTCTTTTTGCCCAATCTTATTTAGCTGTTTATCCAAATGCTAGTTTGTTATCTTTCGTTGATGACAATGGCAGTGGGCAGTATGGATTTAGCCAGAATGCAGATTATTTTGGAAAAAGCGCAGAGCTGCTTGTTGCAGAAGGCGCACGTTTGATTGGCGGCTGTTGTGGAACAACTCCTGACCACATCAGAGCAGTCAAACGAGCTATTAAAGGTTTAAAACCAGTTACTCGAAAATTCGTTACGCCAATGGTTGAAGAAGCAGAGCTGATTAAAGCAGTTAAGCAGTCAGAAACAATCGTTGACAAAGTCAAAAGAAAAGTGACCATTATAGTTGAGCTTGACCCACCAAAAACGCTTGATATTAAAAAGTTTACTGAAGGGGTAAAAGCATTAGATGAGGCGGGGATATCCGCTATTACCTTGGCAGATAATTCTTTAGCAAAAACTCGAATTTGTAATGTGAGCATTGCTTCGCTTTTAAAAGATGAGATTTCAACGCCATTTTTGCTGCATTTATCTTGTCGTGATCATAATATGATTGGACTTCAATCACGTCTTTTGGGGATGGATGTGTTGGGATTTCATCAGGTATTAGCGATTACAGGGGACCCATCTAAGATAGGAGATTTTCCGGGAGCAACCAGCGTATACGATGCCACTAGCTTTAAACTATTAGAGTTGATTAAGCAACTCAACAAAGGAAAAGGCTACAGTGGTGCCAGTATTAAAAAAGAAACAACGTTTACAGCAGCTGCGGCTTTCAATCCTAATGTCAAAAATCTATCACGTTGCGGTCGTTTGATTGAGAGAAAGATTGCTGCTGGAGCCGATTGTTTTATTACACAGCCTATTT
>NZ_DGTE01000003.1:35140-40582 GCF_002393675.1 Streptococcus sp. UBA4344 | reverse complement strand
TTTGAACGGAATACACATAATCTTGGACGACTAGCAGTTCCTGAAATATTTTTGCGAATACGACTATGTCTAATCTTTCGCATTTCATTGCTTGATTTCTTATTAATCATTGCAATATGCTCCTTTCATTTTCCTTATATTACTTCTTAGCTGTTTTACCTTCTTTACGACGAATAGTTTCAGTAGAGTACTTAATACCTTTACCTTTGTAAGGTTCTGGAGCACGAAGGCTACGGATGTAAGCAGCTGTTTGACCAACAACTTCTTTGCTGATACCGTTAACGACGATTGAAGTTGCAGATGGTACTTCAAATGAAATTCCTTCTGGAGCTTCTACTTCGTCTTGGTGAGATTTACCTACAGAAAGTACAAGTTTTGAACCTTGAAGTTGTGCACGGTAACCAACCCCGCGCATTTCAAGTTCTTTTTTGAAACCTTCAGAAACACCAATTACCATGTTGTTCAAGTTAGCACGAGCTGTACCATGGATTGTTTTCATTTCTTTTGAGTCGTTTGGACGGTGAAGTGAAACTTCAGTTCCTTCAACTTTGATTTCAATGTTTTTGTTAAACTCACGAGTGAGTTCGCCTTTAGGTCCTTTAACAGTTACTACATTGTTGTTGTTAGTAACTTCTACACCAGCAGGCAAGTTGATAACTTTATTACCAATACGTGACATAGTTTTATTTTCTCCTGTTAAATTGTCAAGCCGCATAAAGCGACGAGTTTTCACGGGGCGACTAATATACAGTAGCTGTATTATAGTCCATTATTAAGTAAGAAACTTTCTTCAATGAAAATTGAAGTGAAGTTTTTATCTTACCAAACGTAAGCAATAACCTCTCCACCAACGTTCTTTTGACGAGCTTCTTTGTCAGTCAAAAGACCTTCTGATGTAGAAATGATTGCAATTCCAAGTCCGTTAAGAACTTTAGGAACATCTTCACGTTTTGCGTAAACACGAAGACCTGGTTTAGAAATACGTTTCAAGTTAGTGATAACACGTTCACCGTTTTGTCCGTATTTAAGGAATACACGGATGATACCTTGTTTATCGTCTTCGATAACTTCAACGTTTTTCACGAAACCTTCGCGTTTAAGGATTTCAGCAATCCCTTTTTTAATATTTGATGCAGGTACTTCAAGCACTTCGTGTTTTGCTTGGTTAGCGTTACGAATGCGTGTCAAAAAGTCTGCAATTGGGTCAGTCATAACCATTTATATATTCTCCTCTTACTAGTAGTTTGAATGTGTTCACTTGCTAGTTAATGTCGCCCGAAGGCTTAATTAAATTCAAGTTTATCACTTGAACCCCATCATGAACCACGCCAAATAGAAAATTGAATAACAATTTACTAAATGGCTTGTCCAATCAGGTTTCTTATATCATCGACTTACCAAGAAGCTTTGGTAACGCCTGGGATTTGTCCTTTGTAAGCTAACTCACGGAAGCAAACACGGCAAAGTTTGAATTTGCGGTAAACTGAGTGTGGACGGCCACAACGTTCGCAACGAGTGTAAGCTTGCGTAGAGAATTTCGCAGGGCGATGATTCTTAGCAATCATAGATTTTTTAGCCAATTGATTTACCTCCTAAATTATTTTGCAAAAGGCATTCCAAGGCCTTTAAGCAATTCACGACCTTCTTCGTCAGTGTTAGCAGTAGTTACGATAACAATATCAAGACCACGTACTTTATCAACATCATCAAAGTTGATTTCTGGGAAGATCAATTGTTCTTTCACACCAAGTGTGTAGTTACCACGTCCGTCAAATGATTTTGTTGGAACACCGTGGAAGTCACGTACACGTGGAAGTGAAACAGTTACCAATTTATCTAAGAATTCGTACATACGTTCACCACGAAGGGTAACTTTTGCACCGATCGCTACACCTTCACGAAGACGGAAGCCAGCGATTGATTTCTTAGCTTTAGTAATCAATGGTTTTTGACCTGAAATAAGTGCCAATTCAGCAGCAGCTTTTTCAAGATTTTTAGCGTTATTTACAGCATCACCAACACCCATGTTAAGAACGATTTTCTCAACTTTTGGGACAGCCATAACTGAAGTGTAGTTGAATTTTTCAGTCAAAGCAGGAACTACTTCGTTAGTGTATTTTTCTTTTAAGCGATTTGCCATTATATACTTTCTCCTTTCCTTCGTGATTAATCAAGCACTTCGCCTGATTTTTTGTTGTAACGAACTTTTTTGCCGTCTACAACTTTGTAACCAACACGTCCTGCAACACCATTTTTGTCAAGAACTTGAACGTTAGACACATGGATTGGTGCTTCTTTTTCCACGATAGCACCTTGAGGGTTTACGTTGTTTGGTTTTTGATGTTTTTTAACAATAGCAACACCTTCAACAACAACTTTGTTGACTTTAGGAAGGGCTTTAAGAACTACAGCTTCAACGCCTTTGTCCTTACCAGCAATAACGCGAACTTTATCGCCTTTTTTTACAAACATTTGGTTTTTCTCCTATTATTTCTTACGCCCTAATGGGCACCCTGCAAAAGCAGGGGACTTAGTTTGTGTTTATGAATTAAAGTACTTCTGGTGCAAGTGATACGATCTTCATGAAGCCACCTTCACGCAATTCACGTGCAACAGGGCCGAAGATACGAGTTCCGCGAGGAGTTTTGTCATCACGGATAATTACTGCAGCGTTGTCGTCAAATTTGATGTATGAACCGTCTGGACGGCGTGCACCTGATTTAGTACGAACAACTACAGCTTTTACGACATCACCTTTTTTAACAGCTCCACCAGGAGTAGCTTGTTTTACAGAAGCAACGATTACGTCACCGATGTTAGCGAATTTACGTCCTGAACCACCAAGAACTTTGATAGTCAAGATCTCACGAGCACCGCTATTATCAGCAACTTTCAAGCGAGTTTCTTGTTGAATCATTTCAAATTTCTCCTTTTAGTTTGATTAGATAATAACAGCTTCTTCCACAACTTCTACAAGACGGAAGTGTTTTGTAGCTGAAAGTGGACGAGTTTCCATGATACGAACGATATCGCCTTCTTTAGCAACGTTGTTTTCATCATGTGCTTTGTATTTTTTAGAATAGTTGATACGTTTACCATAGACTGGGTGGTTACGTTTAGTTTCAACTACAACAGTGATTGTTTTATCCATTTTGTCAGATACTACGCGTCCAACAAGGGTTTTACGTTGATTACGTTCCATTATTAGAATTTCTCCTTTCCCAATCTATTATTTCTTTTCAGATTGCACTGTTTTAACACGTGCAATTTGTTTTTTAACTTCGTTCAAACGAGCAGTTTGATCAAGTTGACCTGCTGCAGCTTGGAAACGAAGATCGAAAAGTTCTTTCTTAAGTTCGTTTTCTTTCTTAGCAAGTTCTTCTTGAGAAAGACCACGAAGCTCTTTAACAAAATCTTTAATTTCTTGAAGTTTCATGATTTCTCCTTATTCTGCTTCACGTTTCACGAATTTAGTCTTAACTGGCAATTTGTGGCTAGCAAGACGAAGTGCTTCACGTGCAACTTCTTCAGATACACCAGCGATTTCGAACATAACTTTACCACGTTTAACTGGTGCTACCCAACCTTCAGGTGCCCCTTTACCAGAACCCATACGTACACCGATAGCTTTAGCAGTGTATGATTTGTGTGGGAAGATTTTAATCCAAACTTTACCACCACGTTTCATGTAACGAGTCATTGCGATACGGGCAGCTTCGATTTGACGGTTTGTGATCCAGTGGCTAGTAGTAGCTTGAAGACCGTATTCACCGAATGCGACTTCTTTACCACCTTTAGCTTCACCGCGCATTTTTCCACGGAATTCGCGACGGTGTTTAACACGTTTAGGTACTAACATTTGTTATTTGCCTCCTTTAGTGTTTTTACGAGCTGGAAGAACTTCACCACGGTAGATCCAAACTTTAACACCAAGTTTACCGTAAGTAGTGTCAGCTTCTTCCCAAGCGTAGTCGATATCTGCACGAAGTGTGTGAAGAGGAACAGTTCCTTCTGAGTAACCTTCAGCACGAGCGATATCAGCACCGTTCAAACGACCAGATACTTGAGTTTTGATACCTTTAGCACCTGCACGCATTGTACGTTGGATAGCTTGTTTTTGAGCACGACGGAAAGCAACACGTTGTTCAAGTTGACGTGCAATGTTTTCACCAACAAGGTGTGCGTCCAAATCAGGTTGTTTGATTTCAACGATGTTGATGTGAACTTGTTTTCCTGTCAATTTGTTAAGTTTAACGCGAAGAGCGTCAACGTTAGCTCCACCTTTACCGATAACCATACCAGGTTTTGCAGTGTGAAGTGAAACAATTACTTTATTTACAGCACGTTCAATTTCAATACGTGAAACTGAAGCGTCTGCCAATTCTGTTTGGATGAATTTGCGGATTGCAAGATCTTCATGAAGGTAATCCGCGTATTCTTTTTCAGCATACCATTTCGCATCCCAATCACGGATGATTCCGACACGCATACCAATTGGATGTACTTTTTGACCCACGATTTTACCTCCTTATTTTTCTGACACAACTACTGTTACGTGAGTTGTGCGTTTGTTGATTGGTGAAGCTGAACCTTTAGCACGTGGACGGAAACGTTTCATTGTTGGTCCTTCGTTTGCGAAAGTTTCAGATACTACCAAGTTAGCTTTTTCCAAACCAAAGTTGTTTTCTGCATTAGCGATAGCAGAGTTAAGAACTTTTTCAACTACACGAGCTGCTTTGTTTGGAGTGAATTTCAAGATTGCGATTGCGTCAGCAACGTTCTTACCACGGATAAGATCAAGTACAAGACGTGTTTTACGAGGTGAAACACGGACTGTACGAGCCATTGCTTTAGCTGAAGTAATTTCTGCCATTGTGTCCTCCTCCTATTAACGACGTGTTTTCTTATCGTCAGCTGCGTGACCTTTGTAAGTACGAGTTGGTGCGAATTCACCAAGTTTGTGACCTACCATGTCTTCTTGGATGTAAACTGGTACGTGTTTACGTCCATCATAAACTGCGATTGTATAACCGATGAAACTTGGGAAAATCGTTGAACGACGTGACCAAGTTTTAATTACTTTTTTCTTTTCGTCATTTGCTTGAGCTTCAACTTTTTTCATCAAATGCTCATCGACGAAAGGTCCTTTTTTAAGACTACGTCCCATTTTGTAGTTTTCTCCTTTAAAATATAGTACCACAGCGGCCTGTGTGCATAAATGCACACTACCGAGCTGGCGGATGTTTATTAAACTAAGCGACTAACAGATTATTTGTCGTTACGACGACGAACGATAAGTTTGTCAGATTTAGCTTTTTTGTTACGAGTTTTAAGACCAAGCGCAGGTTTACCCCAAGGAGTAGATGGCGCTTTACGTCCAACTGGTGCTTTACCTTCACCACCACCGTGTGGGTGATCATTAGGGTTCATTACAGAACCACG
>NZ_DGTE01000003.1:0-35092 GCF_002393675.1 Streptococcus sp. UBA4344 | reverse complement strand
TTCATTACAGAACCACGAACTGTAGGACGGACACCCATCCAACGGCTGCGACCAGCTTTACCAAGGTTAACAAGAACTTGTTGTTCGTTACCAACTGTACCGATTGTAGCACGGCAAGTTCCAAGAATCATACGAACTTCGCCTGATTGAAGACGAACAAGAACATATTTACCTTCTTGACCAAGTACTTGTGCAGATGCACCAGCGGCACGAATCAATTCAGCACCTTTACCTGGTTGAAGTTCGATGTTGTGAATAACTGTACCAACAGGGATGTTAGCAAGTGGAAGAGCATTACCAACTTTGATATCTGCATCTGGGCCTGAAACGATACGTTGACCAACTTCAAGACCTTTAGGTGCAAGGATGTAAGCTTTCACACCATCAGTGTAGTGTACAAGAGCGATGTTTGCTGTACGGTTTGGATCGTACTCGATAGTTTTAACAACTGCTTCAACGCCATCTTTGTTACGTTTGAAGTCGATCAAACGGTAGTGACGTTTGTGACCGCCACCTTGGTGACGAACAGTGATGCGACCGTTGTTGTTACGACCAGCTTTGTTTTTAAGTGAAACAAGCAATGATTTCTCAGGAGTGCTTGTAGTGATTTCAGCAAAATCCAAAGAAGTCATATTACGACGACCATTTGTCGTTGGTTTATAAGCTTTAATACCCACGTTATTTCCTCCTTAGATTATTCAGCTTCAGCTGCAAACAACTCGATTGCTTTAGAATCAGCTGTAAGAGTGATGATAGCTTTTTTAGTTTTTGAAGTGAAACCAGTGTAACGACCAACACGTTTAGCTTTTGGTTTAACTGCTACAGTGTTCACGTTTGCAACTTTAACTCCATCAAAAGCAGCTTCAACAGCTTGTTTGATCAAAAGTTTGTGCGCACGAGAGTCAACTTCAAATGTATATTTACCTGCTTCGAGGTCGTACATTGATTTTTCAGTGATAACTGGTTTTTTGATTACGTCGTACAAATTCATTATGCAAGAACCTCCTCGATTGTAGAGATTGCTTCTTTAGTAACAAGAAGTTTGTCGCTGTTTACGATATCAAGAACACTTGCAGTTGTTGCAGTTGCAACTTTAACGTTTGGAAGGTTACGTGCAGAAAGTGCTGCAAATTCATTACCTTCTTCAAGGATTACAAGTACTTTTGAGTCAACGTTAAGAGCTGAAAGTACGTTTGCGAATTCAGCAGTTTTTGGAGCTGCAAATGAAAGGCTTTCTACAGCTACAAATTTTTCTTCAGCAACTTTAGCTGAGTAAACTGATTTCAATGCAAGGCGACGAACTTTTTGTGGAAGTTTGTATCCGTATGAACGTGGAGTTGGTCCGAAGACTACACCACCACCACGCCATTGTGGTGAGCGGATAGAACCTTGACGAGCGCGTCCAGTTCCTTTTTGACGCCATGGTTTACGACCACCACCAGATACTGCAGAGCGGTTTTTAACTGCGTGAGTACCTTGGCGAAGGCTAGCGCGTTGGCTGATAACAACATCAAACACTACTGATTCGTTTGGTTCGATACCGAAGATAGCGTCGTTCAATTCAACTGAGCTAACTTCTTTACCAGTTTGGTCAAATAGTTTTACGTTTGCCATTTTAACTGTTTTCTCCTTTCTTATTATTTAGCAGCCTTAACTGCTGATTTGATAGTGATAAGAGATTTCTTAGCACCTGGTACGTTACCTTTGATAAGGATAACGTTTTTCTCTGGGATAACTTGGACAACTTCAAGGTTTTGGATTGTCACACGGTTACCACCCATACGTCCTGCCAAGTGTTTATTTTTGAAAACACGGTTAGGCGCAACAGGTCCCATAGAACCTGGACGACGGTGATAACGAGAACCGTGAGCCATTGGTCCACGAGCTTGACCATGGCGTTTGATAACACCTTGGAAACCTTTACCTTTAGATGTACCAGTTACATCAACAACATCTCCAGCTTCGAATGTATCAACTGTGATTTCTTGACCAACTTCCAAGCCTTCAATGTTTTTGAATTCACGAATGAAGCGCTTAGGAGCTGTGTTAGCTTTTGCTACATGGCCTTTGGCAGGTTTGTTGCTCAATACTTCACGTTTGTCGTCAAAACCAACTTGAACAGCTTCATAACCGTCTGTTTCAACAGTTTTCACTTGAAGCACAACGTTTGGAGTTGCTTCGATGACAGTAACAGGGATGAATTCACCAGATTCAGTGAAGATTTGAGTCATTCCCACTTTTTTCCCTAAGATTCCTTTTGTCATGAGAAAATATTTCCTTTACTTTATTTATTTAAAAAGTTTTTAATGAGCGTTTTTTATGCTCAAAAAAGTTTTTAACGAGCGTTTTTTGTGCTCAAGAATCAAATCCTTATTAAAGTTTGATTTCTACGTTAACACCACTTGGAAGATCCAATTTCATCAAAGCATCAACTGTTTTTTGAGTTGGGTTGATGATATCGATCAAGCGTTTGTGAGTACGCATTTCGAATTGTTCGCGAGAATCTTTATATTTGTGAGTCGCACGAATAATTGTGTACAAGCTACGTTCAGTTGGAAGTGGAACTGGTCCAGCTACTGAAGCACCTGTACGTGTTGCAGTTTCAACAATTTTTTCTGCCGCTGTGTCAAGTGTACGATGTTCGTATGCTTTCAAACGGATACGGATTTTTTTGTTTGCCATCTTTTTCTCCTTTTCGTCTATTTAAGATAATAGGCTAGCTCCTCAAGAAAACCAACACGTCTTTTGCGTGGCAATGCAACCGAGCGTGTCGCAACCTCTTGTATCATAGCTAAAGTCACTGTATTAACAGCACCAGTATATAATATCAGATTTAACAGTGGTTTGCAAGGATTTTGCACCCTTTTTTCCAATTTTTTAGAAGAAAATGTTTTCAGCAGTTCCTTTCATTTTTTCAATAAAAAAACCAGATTTATATCTGGTCAAAATTTATATTATTTAATAGTAGATTCTTGTAATTTCTTTATATATTTTCGATAGAGGATGTATAGAAAAATCCAACGGAAAATATTGTCTGCTACTGTCGCTAACCAAACTCCCGTTAAACCCAAATTCATGCTTACACCAAGTACGTAACCCGAAATAATTCGGATAACCCACATACCAAAAGTGGTTGCATAAAATGGTAACTTTGCATTTCCTAAACCTTGCCAAGCTGCCGTAAATATCAATGTTCCTGCAGTTGCCGGCCCACCAATAAAAGAATAAAACAAAACAACAAGACTTGCAGTTAAAGCCGCTTGGTTATTAGTAAATAAGTGTGTTAAATAGCCACCCGAAAAGAATACTGTAGCACCAACCAAAAGCATGAGCATAACCGAAATTAGATAAGATTCTCTTACCAGCTGCTTGATTTCTTGAACATTTTTCTTTCCAAGACTATGAGCTACAAGAATCACCGTAGCTGTAGCAACTCCCATTCCTGGCATATAGTTAAATTGGGTTAAGGTCTCACCGATAGCATTTCCTGCTACCACTTCTGTCCCAAACTTAACGATAATAGCCACAATAACAACATCTCCAGCACGCATCATCAAACGTTCACCGGCAGCGGGCAAAGCAATTTTTACCAAGTCACGATCCAAGGTCCACCTGATATTTTTAATGATCTTTTTAATTGGTAACTGGCTCGCTAACATCAAGGTCCCAACTAAGCGCGATAAGACCGTTGAACATGCAACACCAATAATTCCCCAATGAAAAACAAATACAGCTATAGCTGACAAGCCAGCATTCAAAACGTTTGTCAATAAGCTGATGTACATCGGAAGTTGTGGTTTCCCTAGTGCTCGCAAAAACGCGCTCAAGGTCGTCATTAACCCCAAACTAAAAATCAAACCTCCCACAATAGCAAGATATAAACCACCAGCTTGAGTAACAGCTTCTTCAGTGCCGAGCCAAGTCAGAATCGCCTTTCCAAATACAATAGAAATTAAGCCAAGAGCTAAACTTAAACCTAAAGTAATAAGCAAAGACTCAGATTGATAATGGAGAGATTTTTTAGCATTTTTTTCTCCAATGCTCTTAGCAACCAAACTTGAGACCGCTGCACCAAGAGCAATAAAAATAGCCTGATAAATGGTAATAATATTATTAGCCACAGAGACACCAGACACAGCAATGAGACCAACTTGTGCGACAAGATAGTTATCAACCACCCCCATGAGCATCTGCAAAAGATTTTCCATCATGGCTGGAAAGGCCAATCGAATAATTTTCTTTGTTTGTTTCATGTTTCTATCGTAACAAAAAGAAAAGCCGAGAACCAGTCTCAGCTCTTGCTTTTTTAAAGCCCTAGGTACTCCTCAACAGCTTTTTGCATATCGCTTGTTGCGACAACTGTTTTGTGGCGTACTTCAGCTGTTTCAAGTCCGTCAACAGCTTTCGGAATAACAACACCTGATAATTTTTCAAGTTCTTTAACTGCCACAAAATCATCCGCCGGCGCTTGTCCACTAACAGCCTCTACCGCTACACGTGGGAATTTGTATGGGCTAGCAGTTGAGGCAATAACTGTTGGAGTGTGATCACCTGTACGTTCCACATATTTTTGGTAAACAACTGAGGCAACTGCTGTATGAGGATCTTCAATATAATCAGAGGCATCATAAACACGTTTAATTTCAGCAGAAGTTTCAGCTTCTGTTGCATAACCGGCTTCAAACATATCAAGAATAGCTTGATTAGCATCTGAAAGAGTGTATTCTCCTTCTGAAACAAGCTTTTCCATCAACGCTTTAGTTTTTACAGCATCATTACCTAAAAGATGGAAAATCAAACGTTCCAAGTTAGATGATACCAAGATATCCATTGATGGGCTTGTTGTCACTTTAAATTCACGTTTTTTATCATAAGTTCCTGTTGTGAAGAAATCAGTTAGCACTTTATTTTCATTTGAAGCACAGATTAGTTTACCAACTGGAACACCAATTTGACTTGCATAATAAGCTGCTAGAATGTTACCGAAGTTACCTGTTGGCACAGTAAAGTTAACTTTTTCGCCCGCTTTAATATGACCTGCTTTAACAAGTTGTGCGTAAGCATAAACATAGTAAACAACTTGCGGTACCAAACGTCCAACATTCATTGAGTTAGCTGATGAAAATTGTGTTTTGTGCGCAAGAAGTTTTTCACGTAAATCAACATCATTAAACATGCGTTTCACATCTGTTTGAGCATCATCAAAGTTACCAGTAATCGCTACAACATGCGTATTGTTACCAGTTTGCGTTGTCATTTGAAGCTCTTGAATTTTGCTGACGCCATCTTTTGGATAAAAGACAATAATTTCAGTCCCTGGAACATCTGCAAAACCAGCCATAGCAGCTTTACCAGTATCTCCTGATGTTGCTGTTAAAATAACAATTTTATTATCAACACCCTGCTTTTTAGCTGATGTTGTCAAAAGGTATGGCAAGATTGACAAAGCCATATCTTTAAAAGCGATTGTTGAACCATGGAAAAGTTCAAGATTATATTGATCACCTAATTTGACAACCGGAGCAATTGCGGGAGTGTCAAATTTTTCGTCATAGGCAGAATCAATACAATAAGTTAATTCTTCTTCAGTAAAATCATCCAAAAATGCTGATAGAACTAATTTAGCTACTTCTTGATATGAAGCATCTTTCAAAGTTTCAAAATCCAATGCTACTTCTGGAATTGATACAGGGGTAAACAAACCGCCGTCAGTTGCCAATCCTTGTAAAATAGCTTGGCTAGCAGTTACTTTGTTATTTTCGTCGCGAGTTGATTGGTAAATTAACGTCATCACAAATTCCTCATATTTTCAGATAGTCTTGCACCCATTGTATCATAATTATCAGAAAATTTATACAAATTTACGCTATTTATTAAAAAAAGCACTTTTCAGTGCTCTTTTACCTATTCATTACCCCAGCGTGAATCTACTCCAGCAATAGCAATCCAGACATTTGCCAATACATCATAAAATAAGTCAACCACTTCTTTAGCCCCTCTTTTCTCACGTTTTATGTCACATGTATTATAACGCTACAAAGTGCTGATGTAAAGGTGTTTTTTCATCTTTTTTAACGTTATATCTTCTAACATTAAATGATAGTTTTATTATAAAAAAGCCAACCAAAGTTGACTTTTAACGATTAACTATTAGATTCACCCTTTGCAGGTCTTTTAGCGGATTTGTCAATTGCTTTTTGAATTGTTTTAACATAAAGATCTGCTCCTGTGCTGTTCGCATCACTATAGTGAACACCATCAGTTCCATTCCAAATTTCTGAATGATTTGTTGCCGTTTTATACCAATCGGCAATCGTAATATAATCATAAGTTTTTGACAGACTCAATTCATAATCACGCGCTTGTTTAACCTGAGCTTCATCACTAGCATTATACGGTGTCACGATAATTAAACGGTGACCATCAGGCAAAGCATCGATAAATTGTTGGATATCTTCTTGATAATGATCCAAAGAATTTACACCAATCGCAAGCACAGTTGTCTTAGACAAAGTTCCACTTGAAATTTGGTTTTGGAAAATTTCAAAAGCATTATCAAAACTACGACTTACCGCTGCATCTAATTGTGCATTCGGTAATAAATTTGAGAATGCTACACTCGAGCGAAGAGCAACAGAATCACCAATGACAGTGACATCACTTAACGCTCCCGCATCCCCTGCTGTCACAGTGTGAGTACGGTTCAAATTCGTTTGTGCTTGTTGAAGCGAATTAACCAAAAGTCCTGTTTCAAAATTACCCATAGCAGGCGCTGTAGCAACAGTTAACACTGTTACCAAACCTAGCACAGCTGACACACCATAAATCCATTTTTTATAGGGGTGTAAATCCAATGAAATTCCAAATGGCTTAACTGGTTTTCCGGCAAGATAAGGTTCAATCACATAGTAAGATAAAGTTGAAAAGGCTAACGAAAGCACAACAGTCAAAAGAACAGCCAAAGCATTTGACATCAATTGTGTAAAGATAATATAAAACGGCCAGTGGAACAAATAAACCCCATAACTGACATCTGCCAAGTAATTAATAATCGCTGGCTCTTTGGCATTCGGAGTTTGGTCATTTAAGACACGCGCTGCATAAATCATCACCGTAGCAAATAAACTTGCCAAAACAAAACCAAATAAATAGGTAATGCGTTGATCAAATTTCAAGGTGAACATCAAAAGAACTAAAAGTCCTGCGCTCACTAGCATTGTGATAATACTACGTTTCATAGACCATAAACGGACATTCTTTTTAAAACGAATCGTTGTTTCTCTAATACCAGTCATCGTTGCCGCCATGGCCCCTAAGAAGAATGGAAAACTATGTGTCAAAGAAGAGAAGTAAATGGCTGAAACATTATCAACAAAGAATGCTCGAATAAACATCGATAGAAAACTTCCAGCAAAAAAGGCTGCTGAAATGGCAAAAATCAAACTACGGAATTTTGCTAAATTATCCTGATGTCTTCCCAATAACCAAACCAAAAATCCCCAAATCAAATAGAAATGCATCTCTATCGCCAAACTCCACGTGTGAACAAAGAGATGTGGGATAAATTGTGTCTCGTAGTTACCACCCGTAATAATTTCAAAGAAATTCGTTGTAAATCCAATTGCTGCAGCAACTTGACTGCCAATACTTGCCACATAGTCTCTACGTACCAAGTAAGTAAATGGCATAACAATCAAAATCATCAAAATTAATGGCGGAACAATACGATAGAATCGTCTCTTGTAAAAACCTAAAAGAGCAATTTTCTTATTTCTCGAATACTCATCAATCAGCAATGCTGTAATCAAGTAACCTGAAAAAGTAAAGAAAATATCAACACCAATAAAACCACCTGGAAAGGCTGTTTTAAAGAAATGATAGAGTAGAACTAATAAAAGTCCTGTTACCCTAACCATTGAAAACCATTTTATTCTCATTTTTGAAAAATCCCCTGTTTAAAGGTTCCTGTGTATACCTCACCATTTTGTGCGGTCAAAGTTCCCTCGCCATCTGGTTGGCCATTTTTAAATTCACCCTTATAAATCCATCCAGAATGTGAGGTAAAAACTCCTTGACCTTCAAAGACACCATCATTAAAATTACCTTCGTAAGAATCACCATTTTCATAAGTTAACTTACCTTGGCCATTCATACGATGATTAACCACATAACCCGTGTATGTGATCTTACCATTGTCATAAGTCAATGTTGTTTTTGATTTCATCGATAAGGTAAGTACCGATAAACCACAAATGATAAGAATTAAAACCGTCAGAAGTTCAATACGTCCTCGGGTTATTTCGATTTTTTTCATTTCTACTCAACTTCTCTTCTAAGAATTTCTTAGTTGCGCTAGCCATTGTTCACAACCGCACTTAACTAAATCATAGGTAGCATCAAAATCACCAGTAAACCATGGATCTGGTACACCACCATCTACAAAAAGAAAGATTTTATCATCAAATCTACCTTGTGACATTTCTTTTAAATCTGCCACATTATTAGTATCCATACCAATAATAACATCGAAGTCCTGAAAATCTTGGTGTGAAATTTGTTGCGATGATTTTTGGAAATCATATTCAATATGATGCTTTTTAAAAATGCCTTGTGTCCCATGATGAATAGGATTGCCATGCTCCCAACTAGAAGTAGCACGACTTTCAATCACTAACTCGTCATCACAAAGCAAATCTTTCATCACAAATTCAGCCATTGGACTACGACAAATATTTCCTAAGCAAACAAAACAGACTTTTTTCATTCTCTCTCCTACGTAGTCAAACAACTAATAGATAAAAACTTCTTTTATCATTATAACAAAAAAAAGAGCTCTTATCACACGCCAAATTTCCCTTTAGCTTTTGACTTTAAGAAAAAATTAAGCCTATCTTCCTATAATATAGACAATCCTAAAACTTTTCTTTTTCATAATCTCCTGAAAGGACTCCACTTATGGAGTCCTTTCTTTTTTTACAAAAAAGTCCTTAGATAACTAAGAACTTTTAATCATTAACTCTTCTTTAATTCAATTTCTAACAAAACTGCAAAGATAAATTCCACAACCACCATTACTAAACCAAAACTAGTCATACTTGCCACATGCCCCAGTACCAGCGCAAGTATCGGAATAAAAATTGAAAACCCAAGATAAATCTTTGATTTGTAGAGCCAAGAGTAAGGCAAGAGATGTGCTCCGAAAACCATTGCATAAACCATCAACATCTTTGCAGGTAAGGCACTATATACCCACATAACAATCAATAGATAAATCAATTGATTACAAGTAACTAAAAAACCTAATTGACTTAAAGGATTTTCTTTAGAAAAAATATCAACTTTCAGCCATTTTCCTACTAACCAAGAAAGGGGTAATAAAGGACACGAGCAACAAAAAATCAATAGATTCTGCAATTGTATTGTTGCATTTAATGTAGTCACCAAAGTTATCAGCCCCCAGATGATGATGGAAGCAATGATGAATGGTAGACCTTTCTTCTGATTGACAATGATATCTTTTCGTAAAACTTCTAACTCCATAATTCTCCCTTTAAAAACTTTTTTTCAATTATATCACATATCACTGACTCTTTAAAAAGCAAAGAAAGAACCTTGGCAAACCAAGGTTCTTTCCGGAGATTATGAAAAAGAAAAGTTTTAGGATGGTTATAGTATATAAAGCCTTGCTTAAACTTTCCTTAAGATAATATTTATTTCTCTGCAAAAGGATATCCTAAATGTTCATAAGCCTTTGCAGTTGCTACACGACCTGTACGTGTTCGCATAATAAATCCTTTTTGAATCAGATAAGGCTCGTACATATCTTCAACAGTATCACGCTCTTCAGCGATATTAACAGACAGCGTCCCTAAACCAACAGGGCCACCATTATATACTTCAATCATGGTACGCAAGATTTTTTGGTCAATGTAATCAAGTCCCTCATGATCAACATCAAGCATCGTTAATGCTTTATCAGTAATATCTTTTGTAATAATGCCATCTCCCATAATTTGGGCATAGTCACGTACACGTTTTAACAAACGATTCGCAATACGAGGGGTTCCTCGACTACGTCTTGCCAACTCTTGCGCAGCTTCGTGGACAATTTCCATTTCAAAAATATCTGCCGTACGTTCCACAATTTCAGTCAAATCCTCAACAGCATAATATTCCATGTGTCCCGTAATCCCAAAACGAGCACGTAAAGGATTTGACAGCATACCTGCTCGAGTTGTTGCACCAATCAAAGTAAAAGGAGGTAAATCTAAATGAACACTACGACTAGTCTCACCATTACCAATCATAATATCAATATAGAAATCTTCCATCGCACTATAAAGCACCTCTTCTACCGCCATTGGCATACGATGAATTTCATCAATAAACAAAACATCTCCTGGTTCCAAATCATTTAAAATAGCAACCAAATCCCCGGCTTTTTCAATTGCTGGTCCAGATGTTTGTTTGAGATTTACCCCTAATTCATTAGCAATCACAAATGCCATTGTTGTCTTACCAAGACCCGGAGGGCCAAACAATAACACATGGTCAAGCGATTCATCTCGTAATTTAGCAGCTTCAATAAAAATTTTCAGCTGGTTTTTAACTTTATCCTGCCCAATATATTCTTTTAAATATTGAGGACGAAGCGTACGTTCCACAAACTCTTCATCACCCATAATATCATTATCTAAAATTCTACTCATGGCTCTATTATACCAAAACGAAAGCCGTCAGTGAATTATTTTGATAGTTGTTACAATCCCCACCATGCTGTCAACAACGTTGAAAATATCATTCTCATTAGCTTCTTCTACCCTTTCTATAATTTCTAATATTATTGTAATTGGTTAAAAGAAAAAACAACATGACAAAAATGTCATGTTGTTGTATCAATTTTCCATTCTTCTTTTAATTTATTTTCTAAATAAGTATCGCCAACTAACCTTGCAAATAATGTTGCATTGGTAAAAGACCGTTCTGCTGCTGTAAAATCATGTTTAAACTTCAAATAATATTTCCACTCTACCAAACTTAAAATTGGACGACGCTGAAAATCATGAACTTCTGACATAATTTTATCACTCAATTTAATAACACGTTCAATATAATATTCTCGCTCAAACTGGAATGATAAAGCGATGTTATTTAATAACACATTATTTAAAATTAAATCAGTCTCTGGTGACATGTGCTTTTGATTTATCAACCTGCCCATCAAATCATCATAAATAGACAAACTATAGATTCCATCAAATTTCTTAGCGGATGAAAAACAAGCAAAATAAAGGTCAAGCAAAATCAAATCATTTACGTTAAAAACTTTTTTGCGGCTGATCTGACCAAAATAATCATTTAAAATACCTTCACCAAAATTAACATCATCACTAAAGTGAACATCAAATTTTGACTGCATACAATCAATAATCAAACGCTCTTCTTCTGGAATGATATCATAAAACTTTTCAGCAATTTCATCAAAATATTCACTTTTACGATCTAATCTCACTTTATCTCCATACGTAGGCGTTCGCAATAACAAATACTTTAACTCTTCATACCGCTTAGGTAATTCCAAACTGTCACCATCAGTTAGAACACCCAGTTTTACACCTAATTGATTAGCAATAAAACGAGCCTTACTTAAATTAGGTACTGATTGACTTAACTCAATTCTCGCTAATTGTCTGACAGATAATTCTGTTTCATCACCACAGAATTCTTCCCGTGAAATTCCCTTTTCCTCCCGCAGTAAGCGGACCTTCTCCCCAAATTTTTCCACTTCCATCTCCTGTTTATTAAAAATTCTGTATATTCCATATTTTAACATACCGCTTTCATTTAATAAACTATTTTCATTAAAAACAACAAATTTTCTAATAAATGATTTAATAAAAAAACACCTGAGATAATTATCTCAGGTGTTTTTTTAATATTAGTCACCTAAACCGATACGGTTAAAGATTTCATCAACACGTTTAGTGTAGTATGATGGGTTAAATAATTCATCAATTTCTTCTTGTGTTAGACGTGAAGTGACTTCTTCATCAGCTTCAAGAAGTGGTTTGAAGTCAACTTGATTATCCCAAGAATAAGCTGTCTTAGGTTGAACAAGGTCATAAGCTTGTTCACGTGTCATCCCTTTTTCAATCAATTTAAGCATAACACGTTGACTGAAGATAAGACCAAATGTAGAACCCATATTGCGAATCATGTTTTCTGGGAAAACAGTCAAGTTTTTCACGATGTTACCAAAACGGTTAAGCATGTAATCGATAAGAATTGTAGTATCTGGTGAAATGATACGTTCAGCAGATGAGTGTGAGATATCACGTTCATGCCAAAGTGACACGTTTTCGTAAGCTGTAACCATATGACCACGAATAACACGTGCAAGACCTGTCATATTTTCTGAACCGATTGGGTTGCGTTTGTGAGGCATAGCTGAGCTACCTTTTTGACCTTTAGCGAAGAATTCTTCAACTTCACGTTGTTCAGATTTTTGCAGACCACGGATTTCAGTTGCCATACGTTCAATTGATGTTGCAATGCTAGCAAGAACTGCAAAGTATTCTGCATGAAGGTCACGTGGAAGAACTTGTGTTGAAATTTCTTGTGCACGGATACCAAGTTTTTCACACACATAAGCTTCAACAAATGGTGGAATGTTAGCGAAGTTACCAACAGCACCTGAGATTTTACCAGCTTCAACGCCAGCAGCTGCATGTTCAAAACGTTCGATATTACGTTTCATTTCGCTGTACCAAGTTGCCAATTTCAAACCAAAGGTAGTTGGCTCAGCATGGACACCGTGAGTACGTCCCATCATGATAGTAAATTTATGTTCTTTAGCTTTATTAGCAATGATTTCAAGGAAATTGTGCAAATCTTTGCGGATGATTTCGTTAGCTTGTTTGTAAAGGTAACCATAAGCTGTGTCAACAACGTCAGTTGATGTCAAACCATAGTGAACCCATTTACGTTCTTGACCAAGACTTTCAGAAACTGCACGAGTGAAGGCTACAACGTCATGGCGTGTTTGTTGTTCAATTTCCAAAATACGGTCAACGTCAAAACTTGCGTTAGCACGGATTTTAGCCACATCTTCTTTAGGAATTTCTCCTAATTCAGCCCAAGCTTCGTCAGCCAAAATTTCAACTTCAAGCCAAGCTTTGTATTTGTTTTCTTCACTCCAAATTGCCGCCATCTCAGGGCGTGAATAACGATCGATCATGTTTAAGATATTAAGGGTATTAAGCCAATAAGTTTAACACCCTAGCTCCTTTCCTTTTTTAAGTTATATATCAATAAAATAACTAATGCATTTAATTAAAATCTTCTTTGCCAATTTCAACAGATGGATAATGTGACAAAGTTGTCAAATCTGTATCAAGTGGCAAATCATAAGCAGCAAGGTAGTCATTCGGGTACTTACTTGTCAACTCTGCCATTTTTATAGAAATTATAGACTCATCCGAAGAAGCAAAAACTACTTCAACAATAGCCTTGTTCTCACAATTAACATAAGCATGAACAATGATTTTTATCATAGATACCCCCAAGATAACTCTCTAGAAATCCATTCCTTCACCCATTTCCGCAATGGTATCAGGTTCACTACTAAACAAAGTAATGTGTCCCATTTTGCGGTTATGTTTCGCCTCTAGTTTACCATAAAGGTGGAGGTGAGCGCTAGGATTTTCCTTAACATAAGCTTGTGCTTTTTCCATATGTTGTCCGAGAACATTGAGCATTACAGCTGGTTGATGCAAATGAATTTTAGGAAGTGGCAAACCAAGAATGCCCAAAATATGCGTATCAAATTGTGAAAAATCACAAGCCTCAATTGAGTAATGTCCTGAATTATGTGGACGTGGTGCGATTTCATTGACAATGATATCATCAGATGTCGCAAACATTTCAACGCAAAGTGTGCCTGACAAGTCCAATTTTTCAGCAATTTGAATAGCCATTGCTTGCGCCTTTTTAGCT
Source organism: Streptococcus sp. UBA4344 (assembly GCF_002393675.1). Lineage (NCBI taxonomy): Bacteria > Bacillati > Bacillota > Bacilli > Lactobacillales > Streptococcaceae > Streptococcus > Streptococcus sp. UBA4344. The sequence continues at coordinate 21,097 of NZ_DGTE01000003.1, read as the reverse complement.
AGCTCATCAGAAATACGAGCTGGCACAATTGTTTTAGATAAAATGTTATTTCGGTGAATATTTTCTTGTACCGGGAAAACGGTCATATCTTTACCATTACCAGATACAATCACTGAAACTTCAAGATCAAAGTCGACAAATTCTTCTAAAACACATTCACAAGAATTAGCTAATTTATTAGCAGCTTCTAAGTCATCTGCTGATTTAATGACAATTTGACCATGGCCATCGTAACCACCAGTGGCTGTTTTCAAAACGTAATTTTTAGACAAATCAATATCTTCAAGATCAAGGCTTGATGTAACGACTTTGTATGGTGCTACTTTTACACCAGCTTTTTGAGATAAGAAATTTTTCTCAAAAATACGGTTTTGTGAAATCCTGAGAAGATCAGTTCCTTGTGGCAATTGATTATCTTTGACAACAGCATCCAAAGCATCTGCATCAACATTTTCAAACTCATATGTGAGAACATCACAGCGCTCTGCTAATTCACGCATTGCCTCAACGTCATCATAAGGCGCTACAATCATATCACTCACACGTGAAGAGGGGCAATCTGCTGTTGGGTCCAACGTAACTACCTTATAACCCATATAGATAGCTGAAATAGCCATCATTTGACCTAATTGACCACCACCGATAATTCCGATTGTTTTAGTCGAGTTCATCAGTTGATGCCTCCGCAGCTTTGCCTTGTTCAATAGCAAAGTTTTCTAGTTTTTCTGCCAAAGCAGCATCTTCAATCGCTAAAATACGAAGAGCTGTCAAAGCAGCATTTTTAGCTCCTGATTCGCCAATAGCCATGGTTGCTACAGGGACACCACCAGGCATTTGAACGATTGAATAAAGAGAATCAAGTCCACTAAGGGCACGTGACTTCACAGGAACACCAATAACTGGAAGTGTTGTTTTTGCTGCAACCATACCAGGTAAGTGAGCAGCACCACCAGCACCAGCAATAATCACTTTAATGCCACGACCTCTTGCTTCTTCGGCATGTTTAAACATCAAATCTGGTGTACGGTGAGCTGAAACAACTTTCTTTTCATACGCCACACCAAATTGATCAAGTACTTCTGCTGTTTTTTTCATGGTAGCCCAATCTGATTGACTACCCATGATAACTGAAATTAATGGTTTCATTATTTTCCTTCCAATTGTTTTATATCTTCGACATCAAGAACGTGATAGCCAAGTGATTTTAATTTTTGAGCAAAGAGCCCGCTTCCTGCCACTTTTTGGCCAGAAAAGTTCCCATCATAAATTTGATTAACACCACAAGATGGACTACGTGATTGCAAAACTGCTAAATCAATGTCTTTTTCAGCAATCTCACTTAGGCAACGCTCAATCCCTTTTTCAAAAAGGTCATCATAACAATTACCAGCAACATCAATCACGTGACCCTCTCGCAATTCAACAGGTTCTCTGGGAGTTGGCAAGCCCGCAAGAACTTCTGGACAAATGGTTATCACTTCCTTATCAGCAACATAGTCCACAAGATCTCGATTGTAATTATGACCACCATTATACTTACATCTTTCTCCCATCAGACATGCACTGACTAGAACACATTTGGGTTTAACGTCCAATTGCTTTACTTCCAATATCGTTTCGATAGAATAAACCACTTGTATCTTGTTGTGATAATTGAGCGTAGATTGCATCCTGAGCTGCTTTGACATCGTCTTTAGTTGTTACCAACATGTAAACACGACCTCCATTTGAAAGCAAAGCTTTGTCATCAGCAAATTTAGCTCCTGCATAATAAGTGATAATGTCACCTAATGTTTTCTCAGGAAGACAAACACCTTTTTCGTAAGCAACTGGATAACCTTCTGAAGCAACCACGACACCAAGAGTAACACCCTCATCTGTCCAAGTAATTTCTGGTTCTTTGTTATCCAAAATATCAGTGATATTTTGAGCAAAATCAGATGTCAAACGTGGCAAAATAACTTGTGTTTCAGGGTCACCAAAACGTGAATTAAATTCAATAACTTTAGGACCATCAGCTGTCAGAATAAGCCCTGCGTATAGAACACCAAGATATGGACGACCTTCAGCAATCATTCCGTTAAGAACTGGTTTAACAATTGTTTCAACGGCTGTGTCAACTACAGACTGTGGTAAGTGTGGCACTGGTGCATAAGCTCCCATACCACCAGTATTAGGACCTTTATCGCCGTCAAAAGCACGTTTGTGGTCTTGGGCTGTTGGCATAACATAGAATTTATCACCATTGACAAAAGCGAACAATGAGAATTCTTCACCATCAAGAAATTCTTCAATAACCACACGCGCACCTGAATCACCAAATTTGTTATCAAGCAACATTTCATGTGCAGCTTCAACGGCTTGTTCTACTGTTTCAGCAACCACAACACCCTTACCAAGTGCTAAACCATCAGCTTTAACAACGATTGGCGCACCATGTTCTTCGATATAGCTCTTTGCTTGCTCAAAATCTGAGAAAGTGCTGTAAGCAGCTGTTGGAACATGGTATTTAGCCATAATTGATTTTGCAAAATCCTTAGACCATTCTAGCTCCGCAGCTGCTTTACTTGGACCAAAAGCTTTCAAGCCCGCAGCATTAAAATCATCAACGATTCCCGCAGCTAAAGCATCATCAGGGCCGATAAATGCCCAAGCAATGTCATTTGCTTTCGCAAAATCAATTAGTTTAGAATGTTCGGAAATTCCGATATTTACTAAATCAAGTCCATCAAGTGTCATCCCATCATTACCAGGTACAACAAAAACCTGGCTCACTTGAGGAGATTCCAACAACTTCTTAGCAATAGCGTGCTCACGCCCGCCAGAGCCAACAACTAAAAGTTTCATAAGAAAAAATACCTCAATAGAAAACAATCACAGGAGCTTAAACTCCAGAATTAACAAAGCACGCAAAAACAAAACATTTTCACGAATTATATAGTTATATTATAACATATTTGTTCGGAAATAGATGGAATTCCTATGATAAGTTTTTAAAAATTGCTATAAAAATTTAAAAATCCCAATCTAGACAGACTGGGATTGAATTGGACTATGAAAAAAAGTTTATTTAGGAGTTATTGTTAGTATAGTAGCTCTGACTTAATAAAGACTTAAGAATACTTTATATTAAGCTTAAACAAAAACACCCCAGCGGATGCCTGGGGTGCTCTTGCTATATATTTAATAAAGGAAGTCTAATTAATTTATCTTAGTGACGGAAGTGACGAACACCTGTAAATACCATGGCAATACCATATTTATCAGCCATGTCGATAGATTCTTGGTCACGAACTGAACCACCAGGTTGGATGATAGCTTTCACGCCTGCAGCAGCAATTTCTTCAACGTTATCTGCAAATGGGAAGAAAGCATCACTGGCAAGAACAGCACCATCAAGACGATCTTTAGCTTGATCAAGCGCAATACGAACTGAAGCAACACGGTTTGTTTGACCAGGACCAACACCAAGTGTCATGTGATCGTTTGTCACGATGATACCGTTAGATTTAACGTATTTGATAGCTTTCCAAGCAAATTCAAGTGCAGTTTTTTCTTGTTCATTTGGTTGACGTTTTGTCACAACTTTCCAGTCAGCTGGATTTTCTTTGACAACATCTTGGTTTTGAACCAAGAGCCCACCGACTACACCAGTGTATTCTTTTTCAGCTTCACTAGCTTCTTGAGCTTCAAATGGCAATTGAAGAATTCGCAAGTTTTTCTTCTTAGTTGTCAAAATTTCAAGAGCTTCTTCTGAGTAGCTTGGTGCAATGATGATTTCAAGGAAGATAGCATGCATTTTCTTAGCTGTTGCTGCATCGACTTCACGGTTAAGAACAATGATACCACCAAAGATAGATACTGGATCTGATTCATAAGCGTAATCCCAAGCAGTTTCAATATCGTCAGCTTGTCCAATACCACATGGGTTCATGTGTTTAAGCGCGACAACAGTTGGGCGATCTTTGAAATCACGGATAATACGAATTGCAGCGTCAGCGTCACGGATATTGTTAAATGACAATTCTTTACCGTTTAATTGTTTTGCAGAAGCAATTGAGTAATCTGTTGGCAAAGCTTTTTGGTAGAAATCAGCGTCTTGTTGAGGGTTTTCACCATAACGCATTGGTTGTTTCAAATCGTAAGTGATTGTGAGTTTTTCAGGTTTTGTTTCACCAACTTGTTTTGTAAAGTATTCTGCAATCAAAGCATCATAAGATGCTGTATGACGGAAAACTTTTGCTGCCAAACGTTGACGAGTTTCAAAGCTTGTTTCACCATTAGCTGACAATTCATCCAAAACAACAGCGTAGTCAGCTGGATCAACGACAACTGTTACACTAGCATGGTTTTTAGCAGCAGAGCGAAGCATTGAAGGACCACCGATATCAATATTTTCAACCGCATCAGCGTAAGTTACTTCTGGTTTCAAGATTGTTTCTTTGAATGGGTAAAGGTTAACCACAACAAGATCAATCAATTCAATGTGGTTATCTTTTGCAGCTTGAAGGTGGCTGTCAAGGTCACGACGAGCCAAAAGACCTCCATGAATATTTGGGTGAAGTGTTTTCACACGACCGTCCATCATTTCTGGGAATCCAGTCACATCATCAATCGCGATAGTGTCAACACCTGCTTTATCAAGCGCAACTTTTGTTCCACCAGTCGAGATAATATCCCAACCAAGTTTTTTCAATTCTTGAGCAAATTCAACAATGCCCGCTTTATCAGAAACACTAATTAGTGCACGTTTTGTCATTTTTTCTCCTTTGTTTAAATAAATTTTCAATTACCTACTTTTATTACGAATAGACTACTACCACTCAAACTCATAAGCAATATACTCATGTGAAAATTCATAACCTAATTTTTTAGCTAAATCTAGTGAATTTTTAGTGTGCGCATCCCAACTTGGGTAACGATTTTGTTTTAAACATTCTAGGATAAGTTGAGCTGCTACAGCCTTTGCTAATCCTTTTCGTCTAAAATTTGGGTGAGTATCAACTTCAATTTCAATCCCATCTTTGTAGGTTGAGTATGATGAAGCGCCGGATACAATCTGATTCTCATAAACGGCAACATAACCCAATCCCAACCTCAAGAAATCTTCAACATCCTTGTAGTTAGCAACCAAATCTCGTGACCACTCTTGCTTAAGACACTGTCTATAGAGATTTTTATCAATCGGCTTGATTTGAAAAACATCCGATAAATTTAAAATATAGCTTTTCAGTTGTTCACTATCAAAGGCCGTATTTTTCTTTGTCGCATAACGAATAAAAGGTTGAGCAATCTCAGCATATGACTCTTCAATTAATCGTATCCAATTCCTATCCTTAGGAACCAAGATAATATCTTCGCCGCGACAAGCTTCTATTAAAGAAATTGTTGGTTGTCCAGAGAGAAAACCAAAAGAAGCATACCTTCCAATTTTAGCAAGCGCAGACTTTGGATTTTCCTCATCATCAATGAGAATCTCTCCCATAATACCTTGCAAGCAAGAATAAATCATTGTTTCTTCCGAATTTCCAAAAAGTTCAGCAAGTCGTTTTGAGTTATTTTTCATTTTCATAACCATTTCCTCACCTTTCTTGATAACAATCACCAAACGAAGTAAGCCTCTTCAAGTTCATTATAACAAACTCTATATAACCTAAGAAATGATTAAATGAATAATGACTACTTTTTCTTAACTCCTAAGCTCTCCAAAACTTCTGGATAGAGTTTATACTCATTTTCATGAATGCGAGCTTCAAAACTATCAATGGTATCGTCAGCCAGACGAGGCACACGAACTTGTTTAATCACTTTTCCTGTGTCAACACCATTGTCAACCCAGTGAATGGTAACACCAGATTGGTCAACACCTGCTTCCCAAGCATCATCAATACCATGAGCACCTGGAAATTCCGGCAGATAAGCTGGGTGAATATTGATGATACGACCTTCGTAAGCTGCTAGCAAAGTCGGACCAACAATCTTCATATAACCAGCTAAGCAAACCAAATCAATGTCATATTTTTCAAGCAAAGCAACAATAGCCTCTTCGTAAGCTGCTTGATTATCAAACTCTTTGAGTTCAAAAGTGTGAGCTGTCACACCAAGTTTTTCAGCACGTTCTAAGACGTAGGCATCTCGATGATCTGAAAAAACAAACTCAACAGGAAATTGCTCTGCAATAACTTGAAAATTTGACCCGTTACCACTCGCAAAAACTGCGATTTTTTTCATTATTTAATCACCACACTTGCATCAGCTTTCTTAACGATACGACCAAGTTCATAAACTGGTTCGTCAAGCAATTCTTTCACGCGTTCAACTTTATCAGGACTAACTGCCATCATCAAACCAATACCCATGTTGAAGATTTCAAACATTTCTTCGTGTTTGATGTTACCGTATTTTTCAAGAGCTTTGAAAATTGGAAGAACTGGAATTTTATCTTCTTCGATTTCAGCAGCCAAATCATCAGCGAACATACGTGGAACATTTTCAATGAAACCACCACCAGTGATGTGAGCAATACCGTTAACCAATTCTTCTTTAATAAGTGGAAGTACCGCTTTAACATAGATACGAGTTGGTTCAAGAAGAACTTCTTTCAATTTTTTGCCTTCAAGTTCTGGAAGAACTTCTTCACCTGTGTAATCAGCAAAGACACGACGAACAAGTGAATAACCATTTGAGTGAATACCACTTGAAGCAAGTCCAAGAAGAACATCACCATCAGAAACCTTTGAACCATCAATGATTTGTGATTTTTCAGCAACACCTACTGCAAAACCAGCCAAATCATAATCATCTTCGCCGTACATACCAGGCATTTCAGCCGTTTCACCACCGATAAGAGCTGCACCAGATTGGACACAACCTTCAGCAACACCTGCAACAACTTGTTCAAGTTTTGCAGGTTCATTTTTACCAGTTGCGATGTAATCTAAGAAGTAAAGTGGTTCTGCACCAGCAGCAATGATGTCATTAACACACATAGCAACACAGTCTTGACCGATTGTATCGTGTTTATCATATTTAATGGCAAGCATGAGTTTTGTTCCCACACCATCAGTTCCTGAAATCAAAACAGGTTCTTTCACACCAGTTTTTGTAAGGTCGAACATACCACCAAAGCCACCAAGAGCTCCCATAACACCTGCACGTTCAGTACGCGCAACGTGTTTTTTGATACGTGCAACAACTTCATAACCCGCTTCAACATCAACACCGGACTGAGCGTAAGCATTTTTTGTCATAATAATTTTCTCCTTTTTGGGAAATAGCAGAGCTATAACAACCTATTTGTTTTCATTAACTTCGTGAATATAGAAACTTGTTTTTTCTTCTAAGCTCTTGAGGTATGCTTCTTCGTAATCGTAAAGTGGTGTTGGATACTTACCGTCAAAGTATGCCACACAAAGACCACCATTTGGAGCATCTGTATCAAGACCGATTGATTCAATCAAACCATCAATTGACAAGTAAGTTAGACTATCTGCACCGATAATTTCACAAACTTCATCTTTGGTATGATTAGCTGAAATCAATTCACGACGATTTTGAATATCGATACCGTAGAAACATGGATATTTCAATTCTGGACTACCGATTGCCACGTGAACTTCTGTCGCACCAGCTTCACGAAGAAGGCGAACAATACGACGTGAAGTTGTTCCGCGTACGATAGAATCATCAACCATGACAACACGTTTACCTTTAACAACGCCAGATACCGCTGAAAGTTTCATACGAACACCTTGCTCACGCAACTCTTGTGTTGGTTGAATGAAGGTACGTTGTGTGTATTGATTTTTCACCAAGCCCATTTCATTTGGAAGACCTGATTCTTCAGCAAATCCCATCGCTGCTGAAAGTGATGAGTTTGGCACCCCTACAACGATATCAGCTTCGTGATGAAATTCTTGTGCTAAACGTTTACCCATATTTTTACGAGCAGTATGAACATTTACACCGTAAATGTCACTATCAGGGCGGGCAAAGTAGATGTATTCCATTGAACAAATAGCAAGTTGTGTGTCATTTGTATAAGAATCATAGCGAATACCACTATCGTCAATAATTACCATTTCACCTGGTTTAACATCGCGAACCCATTTAGCACCAACCACTTCAAAGGCACATGTTTCACTTGAAACTACCCAAGCACCGTTTTCCATTTGACCAACAGACAATGGACGGAAACCATTTGGATCAAGTGCTGCAATCAACTTATCTTCTGTCAACAAAAGATAAGCAAAACCACCTTTAACAGTGTTAAGTGCTTCTTTCACTTTTCCAAGAAATTCTGGATTGTGACTACGACGAATCAAATGCATCAAAATTTCAGTATCAGATGACGCATTAAAAATGGCACCTTCATCTTCCAATTCCTTCTTCAAAGAAACCGCATTTGTCAAATTACCATTGTGGCAAAGACCAAATTGTTCATCGGTGAAGTTGTAAAGAAATGGTTGAATGTTATTAATAGATGCAGAACCAGCAGTCGCATAGCGAACGTGACCAATAGCTGCAGAACCTGTCAATTTTTCCAAATCAGCAGGATTTTTAAATACTTCTGAAAGAAGACCAGTATTACGGTGTTGAAGAAGTTTACCGTTATCGTTAGAAACAATACCAGCACCTTCTTGACCGCGGTGTTGAAGACTGTGGAGTCCAAAATAAGTGACATGAGCTGCTTGAGGGTGTCCCCAAATCCCAAATACACCACATTCTTCATTAAGAGATTTAACTTCGTATGTCATTATTTTTTATTACCTAGATTAATTAGTTAAGACCTATTCCCTTTAATAAGTTGACAAAAGGTACTAACGTACCTTGTCAATGTCATCTATAAAATATATTTAACGTGTATTCTTAGCCTTTAGTGAAATATTCAACAGCGCTACGGAACAGGTGTTGATCTTTATTTCCTGGAATATTTTGGAAAAGACCATCTTCGTAACGTTCTGAATGTCCCATTTTACCAATGATTTGACCATTCTTACTTGTGATACCTTCGATAGCATTAACAGAACCATTTGGATTGTATTTAGAATCCATACTTGGTTTACCATCAAAGTCAACGTATTGGCTAAAGATTTGTCCATTGTCACGGAGTTCTGCAAACTCTTCAGCTGTGACAACAAATTTACCTTCACCGTGCGAAACCGGAATAGCATAAACATCACCGACTTCTACACCTGCAAGCCATGGTGAGTTCGTATTAGCAATACGTGTTTCAACCATTTTCGCAACGTGTTGGTTAGCATCATTGTAGAAGAGCGTTGGGCTTGTTTCAGTAGCATCTTCAAAGTTACCGTATGGAAGAAGACCTGATTTCACAAGTGCTTGGAATCCATTACAGATACCAATAATCAGACCACCTTTTTCGATGAAGCTATCAATAGCTGCGCGAACTTTTTGGTTAAGCAAGATGTTCACGATAAATTTAGCAGAACCATCTGGTTCATCAGCTGCTGAGAATCCACCAGCAAAGAAGATAATGTTAGCTTTACTGATATTGTCAACCATTGTATCAACTGAAGCTTCGATTGCTGCTTCGTTAAGTGTCACAAATGGTACCAAATTAACTTTTGCACCAGCTTGTTCAAAGGCTTTAGCTGAATCATACTCTGAGTTTGTACCAGGGAATACTGGAATGTAAACCAATGGTTCAGCAACTTTTTCACTAGCTTTAATCACTGCATTTGAAGCAACAGCTGGAACATCTTCAAGTTCAGTACTTTGTTCAAATTCAGTTGGATAAACATCTTCAAGTTTACCTTCAAAAGCTGAAAGAAGTTTGTCACAAGCAAGGTTGACACCATTGACAGTAAGTGTAAAGTCTTCAGTAGTTTCACCAATTTTGTTAACTCCTGCAATTTCTTCCGCAGATGTAAAGATAAAACCACCAAGTTGTGCTGTCAAGCTAGTTGCAAGTTCTGCCAATTCAACCTTAGCACCGATATGGTTACCAAAGCTAGCTAAAGCTAAGCTTTCAATCACACCACCGTATTTAACAGCTGAAGCTGATGTGATGTGGTGTTCTTTTTGAATGGCTTCAAATTTGGCGAAATTAGCTTTGATAAGGTCAAAGTCAATTTCCTGTGAAATAGCTTGACCTGGAATGTAGTAAACATACTCACCAGCAGCCTTAAATTCTGGTGAAAGAACCTTACGGCTATCTGCTGTTGTCACACCAAAAGCAACCAATGTTGGTGGTACTGTCAATTCTTCGAATGTACCAGACATTGAGTCTTTACCACCAATTGATGGCAAACCAAGTTGGATTTGTGCTTCGATTGAACCAAGAAGCGCTGAAACTGGTTGACCAAATCGTTCAGCTTTTTTATCCATACGTTGGAAGTATTCTTGATAAGAGAAGCGCGCTTTAGACCAGTTAGCACCTGTTGCAACCAAACGTGCTGTCGCTTCAATCACAGCATAAGCTGCACCGTGATATGGTGACCATTCTGCGATATATGGGTTGAACCCTTGAGCCATAACAGAAGCTGTTGTTGTTACACCGTTTTGAACAGGGAGTTTTTGAACGGAACTTTCTGTTGGGGTGATTTGGTAACGACCACCAATTGGATGGTTAACTGTTGAACGACCAACAGAGCTATCAAAGATAGTTTGCAAACCTTTTTGACTAGCATGGTTAAGGTCAGAAAGCACATTTGCAGCATCTGTTTCAAGTGTTGCAGCTGATGTTGTACGTTGCTCAGGCATTTCAACTTGACTATCAACGACATCAGCGTCAACGACCACGCGCACACCATTTGTATCAAGGAAACGGCGTTCAATATCAACGATTGTTTGACCATTCCAAGTCATGACAAGGTTTGGTTTTTCAGTAACAGTAGCAACCACTACTGCATCGATGTTTTCTTTATGACATTCTGCCACGAAAGCCTCAACATCTTTCGGACGAACCACAACAGCCATACGTTCTTGTGATTCAGAAATAGCAATTTCAGTTCCGTTAAGTCCTTGGTATTTAAGTGGTACTTTATTAAGGTCGATTTCAAGACCATCAGCCAATTCACCGATAGCAACGCAAACACCACCAGCACCAAAGTCATTTGATTTTTTAATAAGGCGAGTCACATTACCATTACGGAAAAGACGTTGAATTTTACGTTCTTCAATGGCATTACCTTTTTGAACTTCTGCGCCAGCTGTTTCAACAGATTCAACTGTTTGAACTTTAGATGAACCAGTTGCACCACCGACACCATCACGACCTGTTTTACCTCCAAGAAGGATAACCACATCGCCTGCTTCTGGTTTTTCACGAACAACGTTACCTTTTGGAGCTGCACCGACTACCGCACCAAGTTCCATACGCTTAGCAACAAATCCTGGATGGAAATATTCTTTAACGTAAGTTGTTGCAAGACCGATTTGGTTACCATATGAAGAATAACCATGAGCTGCTGTTTTAGAAATCACTTGTTGTGGCAATTTACCAAGACGAGTTTCTGCAATTGGTGTTGTGATATCACCAGCACCTGAAATACGCATGGCTTGGTAAACATATGAACGTCCTGACAATGGGTCGCGAATAGCACCACCGATACATGTTGCAGCCCCACCAAATGGTTCGATTTCTGTTGGATGATTGTGTGTTTCGTTCTTGAACATAAGAAGCCAAGGTTCTTTAACACCATTCACATCAACTTCAATTTCAACAGAACATGCGTTAATTTCATCTGACACTTCCATATCATCCAAACGACCATTCGCACGTTCGTAACGACCAAAAATAGTCGCCATATCCATCAATGTTTGTGGTTTTTCAGAACGTCCTAGTTCGTCACGCATAGCAATGTATTTATCATATGTTGCTTGCAATTGTTTTTGGAATTTAGACGCTGAGAAATCAATATGCTTAAGCTCAGTTTCAAAGGTTGTATGACGACAGTGGTCTGACCAGTAAGTATCCAAAACTTTTAATTCTGTTTCAGTCGGCACACGTCCAATTGATTTAAAGTAATCTTGGATGAAAACAAGGTCATCAACTTCCATTGCCAAACCTTGCTCTGCTTTGTATTCAGCAAATTCAGCTGCTGTATAAGTTTTGAAGAAATCAAGATTTGGAATTGTTTTGTCAGATTCTGAAAATGCTTGTGGTGCGATACCAGTTGTAATATCTTTAAAACGAGAATCAACTGGGTTAAGAAGATAGTTCTTAACAGCATCAAGTTCAGCTGTATCAATATCTTTATTAACAAGATAAAGTTGCGCAGTATTAACAGTCACATCGTTATTGCTACCAAGTAAAAGCAAAGCTTCTTGTGAAGATGCTGCACGTTGGTCAAATTGACCAGGAAGTGATTCAATGGCAAAGAAAGCATAATTAGCAAGTTCAGCAACCACATCACTTTCAGCCAAAATATTGTCTGTTACTTGTTCAGAAAAAATATGTTTTTCAGCACGTTCGAAAAGCGAATCTGCCAAACCAAAAACATCATAAACTTGAATAATACGTAAATCAGTCAAGCTTGTTAATTGAAGATTATGTTTAAGCTCTTTGACAAGTGCTTGAGCTTTAATATTAAAATTTGATTTTTTCTCAACGAAAATTCGTTTATCCATTTTTTACCCTTTTTAGAATTTCTCTGTCAACTACTTAGCAAGTGTAGTGGCTTAGTCAAGTCCTTTTAATTTTTCAAGAACAACTTCGTATACATCTGTCAAGCTACCTAAATCACGACGAAAGACATCTTTGTCCATGTGGTGACCTTCAGCATCCCAAAGACGGCAGTTATCTGGTGAAAATTCATCAGCAAGAATGATTTTGCCATCTTTGTCTTTACCAAATTCCAATTTAAAGTCGATCAAAGTAAGACCAATTTGTTTGAACCAATCTTTCAATAGTTCGTTGATACGACGTGTTTCTGCTTTGATATATGCAATATCTTCATCACTTGCAATACCAAGGAATTTCACGTGTTCATCATTGATAAATGGATCATCTAATTCATCATTTTTATAGTAAAATTCAACAATCGGTGTGTCTAATTTGATACCTTCTTCAACACCAAAACGTTTTGAGAATGAACCTGCAGTGACATTACGTAAAACAACTTCAAGAGGAACAATATCAACTTTTTTGTTCAATTGTTCGGTTTCTGATAATTGCTTAACAAAGTGAGTTGCCACACCTGCTTCATTCAATTTAGTAAAAATTAAAGATGAGATTTGATTATTAAGAACGCCTTTACCTTTAATAGTCTCTTTACGAGCTCCATTAAGCATTGTTGCCTGGTCTTTATAGACTGAAATAATCAAATTCTCATCTTCTGATGTAGTGTAGATATCTTTAGCTTTTCCCGTATAAATAAGTTGTCGTGACATGTTTTCATTCGCCTTTCGCTTTTATTCTACTAAATTTTAACACATGCTCTGGCCAATTTCAACATTTAACAGACTTTTTAATAAAATAAAAATAAAAACGTCCGCTTTTAACGAACGTTTTTGCTTAATTTACTCTATTATAGAGATATTCCATCATTTCTCCCATACATTTCATGTCTTCAACATCTTCGTCGGGAATTTCCAAATGAAACTCATCTTCTAAATTAATGATAAATTCCATCAAAGCAATTGAATCAACTCCCAAATCATCATGAAGACTAGTTGTTTGTGTAATCTCCAAATCAGGTTTATTCATTTGCTCTTTAATAATGAAACTAATCCTTTCAAAAATAGCCTCTTTTGTCATCTCGTCCTCCCTTTTCGTTAGTCTTTTGGTGTAAATGCTTCTACCAACTGACCAACGACATTTGTATCTAACATCTTACGAGCTTGTCTAATGGTATAATAAACAGCTTGTGCATCACTTGAACCGTGGCATTTCACAACAGGTGCTTTAAGACCAAAAAGAACAGCCCCACCTGCACTTGAATAGTCCATAGAATCTTTTAGACTGTACAAACTATCTTTTAATAGAAGTGCTCCCAATTTTGCCTTAAAGCCACCAGACTTAATAGAAGATTTCAAACTTCCCATAATGTTAAGGGCAGTTCCTTCCATTGTTTTAAGAACAGCATTTCCAGTAAATCCATCTGATACCACAACATCAGCAACGCCATTCATCAAATCACGCGCTTCAACATTTCCAACAAAATTCAAACTAGTATCTTCTGCCAAAAGAGCATAAGCTTCCTTATGAAGCGGGTCACCTTTAGTAGCCTCTGTTCCGTTATTTAGCAGACCAACTCGAGGTTTATCAATGCCACGAACATTTTTAGCATAAAATGAGCCTAAGATAGCATATTGGTGCAAGTGTTTAGGTGTATTTTCCGCATTAGCACCAAGGTCCAACATATCATAACCTTTACCATCTAAAGTTGGTAGAGTAGACATAAGCCCTGGACGATCAATTCCTTTAATACGTCCCACAACAAAAAGACCTGCTGCAAGAAGAGCTCCTGTATTACCTGCAGAAATCACAGCGTCTGCTGTACCGTCCTTAACAGCTTGTGCACCAAGAACCATACTTGCTTTCTTTTTACGACGAATTGCCTTAGCTGGCTCATCATCGGAATTAATTTTTTCATCTGTATGAATAATTGACACACGATCTGTTGCTGTCAAATACTCTTTAATTTTTGCTTCATCTCCATAAAGTTGGATCTCAATATCTGAGAAGTCTGCTAGAGCACGGTTCACTCCTTCAACAATAGCTTTAGGAGCATTATCGCCACCCATAGCATCAATAGCAATTTTTTTCATATGAATTTCCTCACAAAACATTATCGCCTTATTATAGCATGATTCGCGATTTTTTTCATTTTTCGAAAATTTTAGAGCGGCTTTCAGAAAAAAAGCCACCAGATAAACACAGAAATTCTGCGCTTATCAAGTGAGCTTATTTCATAATATTTCCCCAAGTGCCCAAATCATCGATGAATTTTTTACTCTTTAAACATAATCCAACATAATTGTCATAAATATCATCAATGAACAACCGTAATTTTCGTTTCATCTCTGGTTTAACAGAAATTGTCTTCAAATCATCAAATTGAATTGCTTGAAAACGATCCACCAGATAAAGAACATTTGGATCCAAATGACTGCGATGCTCATCCTTAGCATAATGTTCTGGACAGAGCAGCCCAGAATATTTATGTGAAAAATCAAAAGGAAGCCCTACACGATGACAAAAAGCACAGTCATGAAAATTAAGACTAACACCAAAACGTTCTAAAATCTGGATCTCAAAAATATTAGTCAAAATTTCATAGTCAAGCCCCTCTTCCATCAACAAAAGAGTCTTCTTTAAAAAGGCAAATAACTGCGGATCTGCAACACCATCTGGTACAGCAGCATCAGCTAGGGACGTCACATAAGACGCATAAGATAGTTTAAATAAATCCACATTAATCTCCTTGAAAGAATCAACTTCCTTATAATCTTCAATAAAAGATAAACCAGTCTCATTGATTTTTAAAATAAATTTAGCTACCGTTAACGGTTGAATAGCCGAATTAAAACGAGATTTACTAGCATGTTTCACAAAAAACATATGCTTTCCATTCGTCTCGGTGAAAATCTTAACCAACTTATCATCCTCACGATAATTACGATTATAAAGGACGAGACCATAAGTTTCCTTATTTTGCATGTTCTTCCATAAATTCTTTCAAACGATCCATAGCTGTTGTGATTGTTTCCATGCTAGCTGCATATGACAAACGAAGATAACCTTCACCATATTTACCAAAAGCAACACCTGGAATGAAAGCAACTGCTTTTTCACGCGCAAAATCCTGACAGAATTTAAATGAATCTTGTTCATAGCCAGCTGGAATCTTAGCAAAAATGTAAAAGGCACCATCTGGTTTAATAATCTTAAAACCAAGTGCTGACATCTTATCAATGATGTAATCACGACGTTTCATATACTCTGCTTTCATTGGAAGAGCATCATCTTTACCAACTGAAAGAGCTTCAATCGCAGCAAACTGTGCCATTGTTGCAGCAGCTGTAACCAAGTATTGGTGACTCTTAATCAACTGTGCTGTAAAATTAGCTGGTGCAAAAATCATACCAATTCGCCAACCAGTCATAGCGTGAGATTTAGAAAGCCCATTAATTAAAATCGTTTGTTCTGGAAGATATTCAGCAATTGAGACATGAGGTTCATCACTATAAGTTAACTCAGAATAAACTTCATCTGAAACTACAAAGACATCATATTTCTTAAGCACGTCTGCCAAAGCTTTAATTTGTTCACGTGAATAAGTGACACCAGTTGGATTTGTTGGGTAGTTAAGCAAAACAGCTTTTAGTTTATCACCTTGTTCTAAGATAGCATTTTCAAGCATCTCTGGCGTTAAAACAAAATCATTAGCTGTTGTATCAATTTCAACGATTTCAGCCCCTACAAGATTAACAATTGGTTCATAACCAGGATAAGCTGGTGCTGGTAAAAGCACAGTATCACCAGGTTCCAAAATAGCTGTCAAAGTTGCAGACAAGGCTTCAGTCGCTCCAATTGTAACCAAAATTTCATTATCAGGATTATATGATAAATTGTATTTTGTTTTCAAAAAATCTGCAGCAGCTTGACGAAGAGCAGGCAAACCAGCCATACCAGTATAATGAGATTGATTGGCATCAATGGCTGCTTTGGCTGCTTCTTTAACATGATCAGGTGTTGTAAAATCAGGCTCTCCAAGAGTCAATTTCATAATGCCTGGCACGTCAGAAATAGATTGATCAAATTGACGAATCAACGATACTTCAATTTGATTTAAATTTTTATTAAAACGATCTGTTAAACTCATAGTCTCACCTCAAAAATTTAATTATATCTATTATACATGAAATTTGATAATTATACACCCTTTTTCAAGTTATCCACAGCGCCTGCTAAAAAAGCCAAGTCGCAAAGTTATCCACATGTTAATAGGTAAAAATAAAAAACCGCTGGAATTTTACACCAACGATTTTTTCTGACCTTTAAGTCATCCTTATTTATTAGCTGTTCCCATTTCAAACAATGGTGACAAAGGACGTTTTTCATGAATGCGAGTAATAGCTTCTGCAATCAACTCAGCAATTGAAATTTGTTCAATTTTATCAATCAAACGTTCTTCTGGGAGATAAATAGTATCCAAAACAACCAATTTTTCGATTGCTGATTTTTCAATATTTTCAAGAGCAGGTCCAGAAAGAACTGGGTGAGTACATGAAGCATAAACTGCTGTTGCACCAGCTTCTGCAAGAGCATCTGCTGCGTGACAAATAGTACCTGCTGTATCAATCATATCATCAATCAAGATACATTTTTTACCTTTAACATTACCAATGATATTCATAACTTCACTGGTATTCATTTTTGTAACACTACGACGTTTATCAATGATAGCAATCGGTGTTTGGAGGAATTGTGCCAATTTACGTGCACGAGTCACACCACCATGGTCAGGACTAACGACAACAACATCGTCTCCAACCAATCCGTGACGGTCAAAGTAATCAGCGATCAATGGTGCACCCATCAAGTGATCAACTGGAATATCAAAGAAGCCTTGAATTTGTGCAGCGTGCAAGTCAACTGTCAAAAGACGATCAACTCCTGCTACTTCAAGCATATTTGCTACTAATTTAGAAGTAATCGGTTCGCGAGAACGAGCTTTACGGTCTTGACGAGCGTAACCGTAGTAAGGAATAACCACACTAATTTTTTCAGCACTAGCGCGTTTAAGAGCATCAACCATAATCAAGATTTCCATCAAGTTATCGTTAACTGGTGAGCTAGTTGACTGCAAAATAAAGACATGGTCGCCGCGAATTGATTCTTCAATGTTGACTTGGATTTCACCATCAGAAAATTGACGAACAGTTGATTTTCCGAGTTGAATTCCCATAGCCGAAGCTACTTTTTCTGCTAATTCTTTGTTTGACGATAAGGCAAACAATTTTAAATCAGAATAAGACATGATTTCCTCCAAAGTTTTTATCCTTTACCATTTTAACGTTTTTTTAGCATTTTTTCAATGACAAATGCGTTAAATCCGCTAAATACAGGGAAAATAGGGGGGGATAAAAAAAGAGAAGGACATAATCCTTCTCACAGTTTTATTATTGGTAGATGTAGTAGACAGTTCCGCCACCCCAAGTTGATGAAGTTGGGTTGAACCATCCACGATAGTTACCGATTGATGAGTTACCAGCGTAGTTAGCTTCCATAACTTGGATATTAGTTGAGCTTTGAACAGCTGTTACGTATGCAACGTGTCCATAACCACCACCATCGTATGGCCATACAGCTACTGCACCAGCTTGTGGTGTAGTACCTACAGAGTGACCAGCAGCTTGTGCGCTAGCAATCCATTGATTAGCATTACCCCAGTAGTTACCAACCCATGAAGCAAGTGATTTAACACCCCAAGTACATTGACCTACTGGGTAAGTGTTACCTGCTGTGTTAGTAGTTGGTGTTACTGAAGATGGTTTAGCAGCACTCGAAGATGAATTATTTGTAGTTGCTGGTTTAGCAGCTTGTGCTGGAGTTGATACTTGTTGTGCAGGTGCACTTTGAGCTGGAGTTGATACTTGTTGTGCAGGTGCTTGTGCAGAAGTATCAGCTGATGAATCTTGAGCAGAAGTATCTGTAGTAGTATCAGTTGTTGCTGTACCATTTTGAACAGCAGCTTGTGCTTGTGCTACAGATTCAGCTTGCGCTTGTGCTTCAGCTTGTGCTTGTGCTTCAGCAGCAGCTTGTGCAGCGGCAGCTTCGGCAGCGGCTTGTTCAGCAGCTTCTTTTTGAGCTACCAAGTTAGCACGTTCATCTTCAGCAGTTGCCAATTGAGCAGAAAGGTTCAATTGAGCAGCTTGCAATTCAGCTTGTTGTGTTGCCAAAGCAGCTTGGTTTTGTTCGATAGTTGCTTTGTTAGCTACAACAGTATTGATAGCTTCTTGATTTTCAGCTTGTTTTTGTTCAATAGCAGCTTTGTCAGCTTCTTGTTCATCAAGCATTTTTTTGTTTGCAGCAACTACTTCACGAATTGCTTGAACACGATTGATAGCATCAGAAACTGATTTAGAGTTCAAGATAGTGTTGATGTAGCTAGTAGCTGAAGCAT
This sequence comes from Streptococcus sp. UBA4344, assembly GCF_002393675.1. NCBI lineage: Bacteria > Bacillati > Bacillota > Bacilli > Lactobacillales > Streptococcaceae > Streptococcus > Streptococcus sp. UBA4344. The sequence goes on along the minus strand of NZ_DGTE01000003.1, from coordinate 2,000 downwards.
TCTTTTGTGCGTTACGAGCTTGGTTTTTCAAAGTTTCGTTACGAGCAACAATTTTACTTGAAAGAACTTGAATTTCTTCACTTAATTTTTTAGATTCAGCTTCAAGTTGAGCATTTTGTGCTTCCAATTCAGCTTGTTGTGATTGTAGTGAAGACACTTGGCTTTGAATAGCATCAACTTGACTTTGTGCTGCAGCTTGTTCAGATGTAAGATTACTGATAACAGCATCCTGTGCAGCAATTTGTGTATCATAATCGTCCGCATTAACAGTTACGGCCGCTGTACCCAATGTCACGCCACTAACAAGGACAGCTGATAAAATTCTTTTTTTCATATTAATTAAACTACTCCTTTTTGATAAGACAATATTATTTTACCAAAAAATCACGCAATTAATATTACGTGATTGTTACATTTATGTTTTGTTATGGTAATCTAAGCATTAAAATATACTTTTTTAAACAATTTCTGAAATATCAAATACAACAAAATATTAAAAATAAGGGTTGGCGCAAAACTATATGCTATAAAATTAGCCATTGACAACGTTGTCATCCCTAATAAAACAGCCATTGTTTCGCCAACAATTTCAAACAAAAACAAAACAACAATATAGAAGGTTAATGTTTGAAAATTACTAGCAAAAATACTCTTAGTAATTTTATTAGTAAAGATTACTAAAATTGGTAATAAGAAAACAACCAATCCAATTCTATTCAAATAATAAATATCATAAAGAGCACCTAAAATTAGAGTACTAAATAATACAAAATGCTTATTTCTATTATGATAAAAATCAATAATTGCCAACAAAAGAAGATGACTACTAATTGTCACATGATATGAGAAAATAGAACTCATCAAATAAGAGAGCTGACCATCAATCAACATTAAGAGAAAAAGCAAAAAAAGTAAAAAATATTTATTCTTAAAAAATGCCACTTTAATCACCAACTATTGTTACATAGGAAATGTCAGAAAAATCTGCAGTTGGTGTCACATAAACAACACGCTCCAAATTCTCTGAACTATTCTTCACGCTTGAAACAGAACCGACAGTAATATTTGCAACAGTGTCACCGTCAAGACCACTCGTCACAACACTATCCCCCTCATTAATATCAATAGAGGAATTAAGATTTGAAACTACAAAACATTTCTTATCAGAGTCATAAGACTCTAAGATTCCAAAAGCATCTCCTGATGCAGTTGATATTTTTACTGGAATACTAAAATCTGAACCATTTGCCAAAAGTGCAACACTTGAAGTAGTCGAATCAACATCAGTAACAACACCAATAAGACCACCATTTGACAAAGCAAGCATCTTCTTAGCAACTTTATTACTTTTTCCTAACTTAACAGTCAAAGAATCATACCAAGAAACTGGACTACGAACAATAACTTTTCCTGTAGCAGAAAACTGAGTAGTGATAGATGATGATGCATTAATAGCATTATTTAATTGATCATTCTCAGATTTTAAAGAATCAATTACTTCACTTTGATTTTCGAGCTCTGCAACCTTTTTCTTCAATTTTTTATTTTCAGAATAAGTATCAAAAAGATCATGAATATCCTCATTAAGAGAATCTAAGGATCTAAAAGGAGCAGAAACAACAGAATCCACTCTGGCTACTACACTTCTAATCGGAGAAGTGACACTAGAAACAATTCCCACATTCTTAAAAAGAAAAGCTAAAGAAAGAGAGAGAAGTAATAAAATCAACACAGTGAAGAAAACGAGACGAGAGATTCTTAATTTTTTCAAGATCGTGCACCAACTAACTTAGAATATAAAAATAAAACGAGATATCAAAAGATAATCTCGCTTGAAAAATAGCACGGAGAATAAGGGATTCGAACCCTTGCGCCAGTTACCCGACCTAACGATTTAGCAAACCGTCCTCTTCAGCCTCTTGAGTAATTCTCCATTCCATGTATGGGCACAAGTGGACTCGAACCACCGACCTCACGCTTATCAGGCGTGCGCTCTAACC
>NZ_DGTE01000022.1:0-10183 GCF_002393675.1 Streptococcus sp. UBA4344 | reverse complement strand
GCAAATTCTGTCTCATAAGCATCAGAAATATCTGGTAAATGACTTTCCTGATAATTTCCTTTTAACAGCTTTTGATAAACTGAATAAACATGGTCTGTCAGCGTCACGTATAAATACTCCTGAACAGGAAAATGATAATTATCAACTAATCGATCAATCATATTGTAAGTGACTGTTAAGATATCAAGTGGAATATTTTTCAAAAGCGTTAAAAAGTTTTCTTTTGATTCTTCTGTTCTTAAAGAAAAAATCTTTTCAACTTTGTTTGGTGCGATTAAGTCACCTTTTTTCTTATGAAAAACAATTCCTAATCCCATAACGACAGCTTGTTGCCCTTGTTCATCCTTAACTAAGGCAACATTATTGTTGAGCGCTTGTACAATCCGAAACATTTGACCCCTCCCCAGTGGTTTTTAGACAATAAAAAACCACAAACAAACTAGAATCCTCCCTTCTAGGTCATTTGCGGTCTTGCCTAATGTCTTAGTTACAATCCACTCTATTAATTTCTACGGTTATAATATAACACACAATTTTTATTTTGTAAACCCTTTCTTGTTTATTTTTTTGAGTTTTTTGTTTATTTTTAAACATTTTCAAAAAATAGTAATAGAAAAAGATTTCTCATCAGTTTCCTCAGATGGCACAAAAGTAACCTGACGTTTATCTTCTAAAATATCACTTTCATCAAGCGACGTTGACAAGCCGCTCCACGGCTCTAGAGCAATAAAAGGGCTCTTATTGACGGTTGACCATAAAATCAAATTTGGAAAATCTTCAAAATCCAAACGCAATCCTTTATCGTGTTTATGAGATTTCAAAGAAACGCTGCGTGAAGCTAATTGATCTAAGGTAATCGCATCTTTGGCAAACAAAGCATAATCCAAATTTAGAATGTTTTGCTTTTCTAAAAATGGCGTACGCTTATTCACATCAAGAAGCCCTGTTTCTGGAAAAGATTCTGGAACAGTACAAGTTTCCTCTTTTTCAAATTCGAGATAATAATCTTCATAACACTCATCAGCAAGCAATGGGCAATTAAACCCAGGGTGTCCTCCAATAAAATAAGGCATGACCTTTTCTGTCTCGCGATTGGTCACTTGGTAACTTGTTTTAATTGTCTTTCCAATCAAAGTGTAAATGATTTTCAACTCAAAATCATAAGGATAATTTGCCAACATTTCCGCATCAGGGGTGATTGAAAAAGCAAGGCTATTTTCAGATAATGGTTCATAAGTAAAAGTCTTCTTACGCACCAAACCATGTCGCGGTATCACACCTGTAAAATGGGGACGGCTACTAGGACGATAAATAGCTTCATCATCACGTAAGCTCCCACAAATCGGAAATAATACTGGTGCTTGTGAACTCCAATACTCTGGATTTCCTTGCCACAAATATTCGACACCGTCTTTATCTTTTACGGATGACAAAGCGCCACCAAATTCCTTAAACTGAACTGTTAAAAAATCATTTTTTAATTCAATAACCATTATTTTCTCCTAAATAAAATGAGAATGAACAGCCTCATAACTGCCATTCTCATCACGCGTAAAAACAAAATAATAAAAGAAGCTTTAGTGAGTTAGATTAGATGTAAAAATGCTAATGATATTATCTAATTAGTCTAGTTTCCGATAGTTGCTTATACCAATATGCACTCTTCTTTGGGTAACGTTGTTGAGTATCAAAATCAACATAAAACAGACCGTAGCGTTTATTATAGCCGTTAGCCCATGAGAAAACGTCCATCAATGACCAAAGGAAGTATCCTTGAACGTTAGCCCCTTCCTCAATAGTCTGTGCAATGGCTTCTAAATGCCCTTTGATATATTCAATACGCGGCTGATCATCAATCGTTCCATCAACGAAATCATCTTTATAGCCCATGCCATTCTCCGTAATATAAAGTTTTTTATAATTCGGATAATCTCGCACGATCCGCATAATCATATCATAAAGTCCCTGCGGATAGATTAGCCAATCCCAGTCGGTTCTTGGAATATCCATATCAAATTTATATTCTCCAATACCTTTGAAAGCATATAAAGATGTTCCCTTTTCACCAGTACCGTTAAGGTTGATATCGTTTTCACCTTCATAATACTCAACAAAGGTACTCTGATAGTAGTTGATTCCTAAGAAATCAAGTAAAGGCGCTGCTGCTTTTAATTCTTCTAGATCTCCATCATAAACGGTGTAAGTTTTATTATTTTGAGACAGAACAGATGCTACAATTTCATCTGTTTCTGGTGATAATTCTCCCAAAAATGTTCTGTCTAGCAAGAAGCGATTTGACATTGTATCATCTTTTTTGGCAGCCAATCTATCCCTTTCATCTTCTGGATTATATGGATAGCGTTGTTCTAAAATGTGAATAATGCCGATTTCACCATTTAAATCCATCTTTTTATATTCAAGAACAGCACGCGCATGAGCTACCATCATATTGTGCATAGATTGCACCATCTTGCCATTTTCAAAACGCTCATTTGGTGGAAACTTGCCAAGTAAATACTGTCCCGCAGCTACAGATAGAATTTCGTTAAATGTAATCCAATAGTTGACCTCATTTCCATACTCTTCAAAACAGAATTTAGCAAAATTGACGAAATGATCGACATTCTCTCGGTTTAGAAAATCTCCATTATCAAACAAAACTTCTGGTGTATCAAAATGATGAAGAGTGACGAATGGTTCAACATGATGTTTATGACACTCTGCAATTAAATCATGATAGAAAGCAACACCTTTTGGATTGATTTCACCAAAACCTTTTGGAAAAATACGCGACCAAGCAATCGAAATCCGAATACCATTTAATCCAAAGCGTTCCGATAATTCTAAATCAATAGGATATTTATGATAAAAATCGCTAGCGGGATCACCAGTATAGCGCTCCTCTTTTGCTAGATAAGTATCCCAGGCTACACGACCTTTGCCATCTTCTTGAGTAGCTCCTTCTGCTTGATAAGCAGCCGTAGCTCCTCCTAAAATAAAATTTTCTGGTAACTGTTTCATAATAATCAGACCTTCTAATCTTCAAATTGTTTCATTACATACTCAAGAGAACCTTTCGGATCACGAGTCAAATTGATGTATTCCATACCTTCAGTCTTAGTCAATTTAATACCAAGGCGATCTGTATCTTTCTTAATATCTTGGTAGTTTGAAGCAACTTGTGGCGCCAGAATAACCAAGTCATAGTCTTTTAACATATCTTGATGAGCACCATAAGCTCCTGCTGCTGATGAAATATCAACATTATATTCTTTCGCAGCCTTGTTTAAAGCATTTGAGAGCAAACCACTGGTACCACCACCAGCACAAAGAACAAGAACTTTCTTGCTAAAGTTATCTGAAGTTTGAATAGCCTCTGATACGACTGGTTCTTTTTTCACTTCTGTAGCTTTTTCAACAACTGGTTCTACAGCTGTTTGTGTTTTAGTATCCGATACTGCTTGAGCATCAGCTGCCGCTTCTTGAGCCAAAATTTGATTGTCATATACTTTAAAGAATGGGTAATAAACAAGAGTGTCAATCACAATCAAAACCACTGCTAAAACAAATGACATTCCTGCAAATCCTGTTCCTAGAATTAGACCTAAGGGACCTGGTGTCGTCCATGGCAAAACATAAGAGAAGCTGTTCATCCCCAAAACTTCAACAAAGAATTTGAAAATCCAAACGTTGAGAATAGGTGCAGCAATAAATGGAACAAAGAATACTGGATTCAAAACAAGTGGTGCACCAAACAAAATTGGTTCATTAACACCAAAGGAAGTAGGCACAACTGCCGCACGCCCTATAGCTTTATTTTGTTTTGACTTCGCTAAAAGCATAAACATATATGGAACAACTAAAGTCGCACCAGTACCACCCATCGTTGCTACAAAATATTGCAAACCTGGTGTGATGATATTAGTAGCCTGTTGTCCTGCATCAAGAAGTGCCAAGTTTTTATCAATGTTGATAAGTGCAATAGCAGATATTGCTGGTTCTACAATAGAAGGACCATGAATTCCGATAAACCAGAACATTGCCATGGCACCATAGATAATAGCAATACCAAGATAACCATCCGCAGCAGTAAATAGTGGTTGGAATAATTGAATAACTGCCTGTGCAAAGTTAATACCAACAACTTGACGAATCACTAAATCAATAGCATACATGATGAGAATAGCTGCTGAAAGAGGGAAAATATCTTTGAAAGTTTGTGCAATATTCGGTGGAACTTCCGATGGCATTTTTATTGTGATGTTACGTTTAATAAAGAAATTATAAACATTAACAGTGATAAAAGCTGCAACAAACGCAGAAAGCAAACCAGATGTTCCTAAATAGCTACTTCCAAAACCACCGTCTATAGAATCCGAAGAAAGAAGTAGGAAACCAACAATTGCTGTAATCAATGTTGCGATATTATTGATTTGGTTTGTTGCCGGTAGATCACGGTTAAAAGAATCCGTTAGATTTTTAGCCGTCGTTCCAGCTACTAACATTCCCAAAATTCCCATTGAATAATTGTAGGGCTTAACAATAAGTGCAGTCACTTCATCACTCCAGTAAAATCCCCAAATATTAGGAACATAGGCAATAAGCATAAAGATACTTGAAAAGATTATAATCGGCATACCCGCAATGAAACCATCTTTAATTGCCCGTAAATATTTGTTCCTAGAAACCTTTTCAAAGAATGGTTTCATTTTTTCGATTTGATTAACCAAGCCATTCATGAGCTTTCTCCCCTAATCTTTTTTATAAATATTAATTAAATGATGAATTAAGTCTTTAAGTAAGACTGTTGTCATAAGATGATCTTGCCCGTGCATCATAATCAGCCCCAATGCAATATCTTCACCCGAAGCTTCTTTTGCCAACATGTCTGTCTGACTATTATGAGCAGCCACAAGAACTTTATTAGCTTCTTCAATCATTTCTTCTGCTTCATCAAACCTACCTTCTTCAGCAAGGTTTAATGCATCTAGCATTTTTGAACGTGCGTCGCCAGCTAATGCTACAATTTCAAAACCTAACATAGTTACTTCTTCTTTATTCATTCTAATAGCTCCTTCCTATTCCTATAAATTTTCGTCATTAAAAAGCATATTGAAGTGCAAAAAGAGACCATTACATTGTTGTAGTGTTTGATAGTCTCTTGTTTTGCGGTTTCGCCTAATCAAATAGTCACGATCCACTTTATAAAATAGTAAAATTTTATCACCTTCTTACACTTTCTCACTCCATGAGCTAGCTGTTTTAGCAAGAACAGCATTCAGTTCTTCAATATTCTTACGTCCTTGTGTTCTTAACCATTCACGCGCTGCGGCTTCGCCTTCTTCGATATACACTTGTACAGAGCCAGCCCAAGTAGCACGTCCGCAAAGGACACCGTTGAATTTAGCACCTGATTCAGCCGCAAAGGCTAAAGTTTCTTGGAAAAGTTTAGCTGAAACACCTGCGCTAAGATAGATATATGGTAAATGACTTGCTGCTTCTTGGTCTTTGAAAGCTTTAGCAGCTTCTTCTTTAGTGTAAACCACTTCACCGTCCGCAAAACCTTCAACATATTTCATGTTGACAGGAACTTCAACCTTGAGCACATCAATACCAAAGCGGTCGTCAGAGAAAACTTTCATGGCTTCGTTAACTTTGTGAGGTTTTACTTTGGCAAATGCTGCGCTTGTATTGTCAGTGATGTTTTCATCATAAGTCAAAATCTCAAGGAAGAATGGCATATTTTCAGCTTTACATTCATCACCAATACGTTCAATGTAAGCTTGTTTTTGAAGATTAACGTATTCATCACCATCAACATCATAATAAAGCAAGAATTTCACTGCATCAGCTCCTTCTTCTTTAAGACGTTTAGCAGACCATTCGACCAAGCAATCTGGCAAGCGGCTAGTTGTTGTCGCATCATAACCTGTTTTTTCATAAGCAAGCAAAAGTCCAGCATTCGCATCACGAACCTTACTTGCTGGCAAACCATACTCAGGGTCAAGAAGAATAGATGACGCATACGGTGTCAATTCTTCTGAAACCAAGGCTTTCAATTGTTCGATTTGTTCAACACTTGGTTCTTCTGTTTGATAGTTTGCCATCATACGTTTTAGTGCTCCACGTTGGTCAAATGCCAAAGCAGAAATCACGCCATCACGGCTAAGCTTCTCAAGTAATCTGCGTTTTTCTTGTGTTAATACCATTTTTTCTTATACCTCTTCTACCTGAATTTGATTAAATAAGTTTTCGTAATTTGTCATATTGACATGACCTGTCATTTTTTCTTGAGCGTTTAGCATACCAAGGGCATTCGCATGACGTAAGAAATCTTTGTCGGAAAGGTTATGGATAATCGCTGACGCAATACCAGCCACCGTTGAATCACCAGAACCAACAGGATTGACCACATCGATTTTTGGAATGGTAACGCGGTAATAGTGGTCACCGTGTTTCGCAAAAGCTCCTTTGCTGCCTAGTGAAACAACCACCCAATCAATCCCTGCAAATAAATCAGCTTGCAAGATTTCTTTTAAGTCATTCACATCATCGCTCACTTCTCTTCCAACAAGTTGTGATAATTCTTCTGTGTTTGGCTTGATAACAAACGGTTTGTCGTCACCTGTTAAAACAGCTTCCAGAGCCTCACCAGAACAATCTAGCACCACTTTTTTGCCTTGCGAATTAGCAAGTCCAATAACTTTTTGATAATAATCCGTTTCAAGACCAGCTGGAAGACTTCCTGAAATCGTGATGACATCATACGACGGGCAAAGATAGCGAAAATGATTAAGAAAACCATCTGCCTCATCTGGGTCAATCATGGGACCAGCTTCTAAAATTTCTGTTTGCAATCCGTCATGTAAAATCGCAATGCAATTACGCGTTTCACCATGAATCTTAAAAAAGCGGTGATTAATCTGACTTTTATCTAATTGCTCTGTCAAAAAATCGCCTAACTTTCCACCGATAAACCCAGTTGCTGTAACATGGTCGCCTATTTCTGATAACACTCGAGTGACATTCAAGCCCTTGCCGCCTGCGGTTTTTTTAACCTCAGTGACACGGTTTACAGTATCTAGTTTTAAATCATCCAGCGGGTAAGAAATGTCAATCGATGGATTCAATGTTACGGTAAGAATCATCTTATTGTCTCCTAGTCATGATATTCGCCGCGATCCCATTTTTCAAGAAATTCATCAAAGAAATCTGGTGAACTTTGCTCTTCATTAACTGTTTCCACAGCTGCAATTTTTTCAATTAAAGCTTTATTTTCTGCTGTTGGTTTGTACTCAGCCTTGATGAAGGCTTCGATAATATCACACATCAACAATTCACCAGTGATTTTACCACCAAAACCGATGACATTCGCATTCAATTCTTCTTTGGCATAAATAGCAGTTGTCATGTCACGCACCAAAGCTGAACGAATACCTGGAACTTTGTTAACAGAGTTGTTAATGCCAACACCTGTACCGCAAATACAAACACCTAAATCTGCTTGTCCACTTGTCACTGCTTCTCCGACTTTTTTACCAAAAATCGGGTAGTGTGTACGTGTGTGATCGTAAGTTCCACAATCAATGACCTCATAACCTTTTGATTTCAAGAAATCTGACACTGCCATTTTTTCTGTTGTTACGATATGGTCACATCCAATTGCAATTTTCATTTTATCTTCCTCGTTCCTAACACATTTTATTCAACATATCGACACGGATTTGGTGACGACCACCATCATAATGACCTTCCAAAAATCCTTTGACAATATTTTTAGCTAATCCAACTCCCACAATTTCTGACCCCATTGTAATCATACGAGCATTATTGTGGGCACGTGTCATGTAAGCAGAACGTTCATCAGAAACTTCTGCACAAATCATACCTTTGACCTTAGTTGCTGTCATAAAACTTCCAGCACCATAAGCATCAATCATAATGCCAAGATTACCTTCAGTGGTATTGACACCTGCTGCAACTGCAAGTGTATTGTCTACAAAATCTTTATCAACATCTGAAACGTCCTTGATGTCATAGTCATTTTCAAGCAAGTAATCCTTAATAATATTTTTTAAAGTTTCACCTGCAGCATCTGAACCAAGAATAATTGTCATTTTAACACCTCAAATTTTTCTTTTTTATCTAGATAATTTTTAAAAACGTTTTTTTATGTTTATATAATAAATCCAAAACAAACATTTGTCAACACATTTGTTTAATAATTTTTAAAATTATTTGTTGTTTTGTGTTTGTTTTGCATTTTAAAACCTTTCAGAAAAGCCTTGAAATCGGTAATTTTCAGCTATGTTACAAAAGTGTTTCAAAATGTTTCTTTTTTTTCTTATTTGTTGAGTTAGTTCTTTGTTTGTGATATGATAGTGACAAGGAAAAAAGAAAAGAAAGGAGATTGACATGCTGAAAAAAGAACGCCTTCAGTGGATTCTCGAAAAAATCAACGTCAAAGGTGTTATTACAGTTAACGACATCATTAAAGAGCTTGGTGTTTCTGATATGACTGTTCGTCGTGACCTTGACGAGTTAGACAAAGAAGGTTTGTTGATTCGTATCCATGGTGGCGCACAAAGTATTGATACACCAAAAGTAAAACCCAAATACGAAAAATCAAACACAGAGAAACAAGAATTACAAATCGAAGAAAAACGTGCCATTGCTAAATTTGCAAGCACTTTAATCCAAGAAGGCGAGACTATCTTTATTGGTCCTGGAACAACATTAGAACATTTTGCTCACGAACTTGTTTCTAAAAACATTCGCGTTGTCACAAATAGTTTGCCTGTGTTCACTATTTTGAACCAAAATAAAAGCACCGATTTAATCTTAACCGGTGGCGAATATCGCGATATTACAGGCGCATTTGTTGGTTCACTGACTGCTAATTATTTGCAAAACCTAAAATTCTCAAAAGCCTTTGTCAGTGCTAACGGTGTCTTTGGTGATTCTGTCGCTACTTACAGCGAAAGCGAAGGCGAAATTCAACGCATTGCGCTTGATAATGCCTTTAAAAAATTCTTACTCGTTGACCATGAAAAATTTGACAAGTATGATTTTTATGATTTCTACCAAATTAGCAAAATTGATCACCTTGTCACTGATGCAGATCTTTCAGAAGAGGCTAAAGAAAAATTTGGTCAATTAACTGATATCATGGTCGCTGACGAATAAATTTAGACAATAAAAAGTTACTTATCATTTGGTAAGTAACTTTATTTTATGATGAAAACCCCAAAAAGCCCTACGTCGTTAGACGTAAGGCTTTTTGGGTTGTATTCTAGAAGAGTTCTGTTTTGGATAGCGTTAAATTAGCGAATAGCTGCCTCCGTTTCTGGGTCAAAGAAGTGACCTTTAGCAACATTCAATGTCAATTCCACTTTTGAACCTGGTTGGTAAACATCACGCGCATCCGCACGAGCAACAAGTTCAGTGTTACCTACTTTAACGTAAAGCATTGTTTCAGCACCGAGCAATTCAGAAACAGTAACTTCAGCTTCAAGAGTTGCTCCTGGGTATGTTTCACGAGCAAGTGGGTTGTTTGAGATATCTTCTGGACGGATACCGAAGATGACTTTTTTACCATTGTAACCTTTAGTTTCAAGTAATTTCTTTTGACCTTCTGGCAAAGTAATTGTGAAACCTGAGTCGCTAACCAAGGTATTATCTTTGACTGTTCCTTCAAAGAAGTTCATGGCTGGACTTCCGATGAAACCAGCAACGAATTTGTTAGCTGGACGGTTGTAAAGTTCTTGTGGTGTACCAATTTGTTCAACGCGACCGATTGTTCCTGAACCGTCAGGGTTTTTAGTAGAACTCATGATAACAATACGGTCAGCAAGTGTCATGGCTTCTGTTTGGTCGTGAGTAACGTAGATTGTTGTTGAACCGATACGACGGTGAATTTTAGCAATTTCAGCACGCATTGACACACGAAGTTTGGCATCCAAGTTTGACAAAGGTTCGTCCATCAAGAATACTTTGGCATCACGCACGATAGCACGACCCATGGCAACACGTTGACGTTGACCACCTGAAAGGTCAGCAGGTTTACGTTGAAGGAATTCTGTCAAGCCAAGAATTTGTGCGGCTTCACGAACACGTTTATCGATTTCATCTTTTTTGTATTTTCTAAGTTTTAGACCAAATGCCATGTTATCATAAACAGTCA
>NZ_DGTE01000036.1:0-25459 GCF_002393675.1 Streptococcus sp. UBA4344 | reverse complement strand
CCAACAATTTTCTTGTTCATGAAAATGAACCCCCCTAAAAAACTTATAAGCAACGGTTGTTGCAAAAATCTATCAAGCCAGATGGCTTAATGAACACTCTGAAGATAGACTTAGACAAGTCTATAAAACTGTGGTAATAACACCACCTGACCGTCGTCTCGACCGTCCACAATCAAAAATAGGTTGTGTTTAAATCACTCCATATTAATGATTAACAACTACCTTCTGCAGCAGTTTCACCATTAACAATTGCAACACCTGATGATGCACCAATACGAGTTGCGCCAGCTTTAACAAAAGCTTCTGCATCAGCATATGAACGAGCACCACCAGCTGCTTTTACACCAACGTTTGGTCCAACTGTTTTACGCATAAGCGCAACATCATGAACGTTTGCACCAGCAGTTGAGAAGCCAGTTGATGTTTTAACGTAATCAGCACCAGCTGCAACTGATAATTGACAAGCTTTTACTTTTTCTTCATCAGTCAAGAGACAAGTTTCGATGATAACTTTAACCAATTTATCACCACTTGCTTCAACAACAGCACGAATATCATTTTCAACAAAATCATATTGTTTTGCTTTCAATTGACCGATATTAATAACCATGTCAATCTCATCCGCACCATTTTCAATAGCATCTTTTGTTTCAAATGCTTTAACACGACTTGTGTTAGCTCCTAAAGGAAAACCAATAACTGTACAAACTTTAACATCTGAATCTTTTAAAGCTTGGGCAGCGTGTGATACCCAAGTTGGATTAACACATACGCTAGCAAAGTTGTATTCTTTCGCTTCAGCAATAAGATTATCGATTTGATCTTGAGTGCTTTCAGGTTTCAATAAAGTGTGATCAATGTATTTGTTAATAGACATTAATTTAATTTCCGTTCCTTCCTGAAAATGTTTTTTTCATTTCATTAATAATTACACTCTACCTATTCTACCATTTTTTTGATAGAATGTAAGTCTTTTTTGCTATTTTTTTAATAAACAGCAAAAATGGCAAAATCCGAAAATTCATTAAAACGCTTTTTTTGTTTCTTTTTTATCTATAAACCTTGTTAAAGCCTTGTTTTTGTACAAAATGTGACATATATGTCACATGTCATATTCGGTATTTCTGAACATTTTTATATTATTTTACTATAAACAACAAGTTTTTACGAATATAAAATCTTACTTTTTTGATACTGTGAACGCTTTAAATTAGTGTATTTTATGATTTTTATGTGAATAATTATACTTTTAAAAGTGACCTTTGTGTCATAATTATTCTATGACATTTGTCACAAAGCCTATTATTGTAGGAATTCAATAAAAAAATCTCTATCAAACTAGAATCAATATCTAATTCAATAAAGATTTTTTATTCACTTATTAATTTTTTTCACTGCGCAAAATATAATAGCCTTTGTCACGTTTTAAAATCTCAACATTTCCAAAAACTTCTTCCATTTTCGCTTTAGCACTTGGGGCTCCTTGTTTTTTCTGAATCACAATTGTTAGATTTCCGCCTGCATTTAAGTAGTTGATACTTTCAGATATAATAGTATGAACTACTTGCTTACCAGCTCGAATTGGTGGATTACTAATGATATAATCAAATGTTCCATTCACTTTTTCGTAAATATTTGATTGGAAGATATCGGCACAAACACCATTTTTTTGTGCATTTTGCTTAGCCAAATCAATAGCACGGTTATTAATGTCAACCATAGTTGGCTTAACACCCTGAACTTTAGCTAATGAAATTCCTAGCGGACCATAACCACAGCCAAGATCTAAAAGAGTTTTCCCTTTTTCAAAACCTAAGGTATTTAAAAGGACTTGACTTCCATAATCGATCATTTTTTTAGAAAAAACACCTGAATCAGTTAAAAAAGTGAAGCGTTCTCCAAGCAATGTAACTTTTAGTTCATGAATATCATGAGCACTATCAGGGTTTTCTGCATAATACATTTTAGTCATTCTTCTATCACTTTCTCTTATAATGCACTTCTATTTTATCATACTCTTCTATCATATCAAACGTTGTAACTGTTTTCAATCCTTCCTTAAAATGCTATAATAAGTTACATAACCTCTTTAAGGAGTTTCGTATGACCAACGAATTTATTAATTTTGATTTTATTTCTCGTGAAACTTGGCAGGAGTTACATCGTAAGACTCAGCCACCTCTTACTGCTGAGGAACTTGAATCAATTAAAAGTTTGAATGATAACATCAGTATTCAAGACGTTATTGAAGTTTATCTTCCTTTGATAAGTTTGATTCAAATCTACAAAAATGCTCAAGAAAACCTATCCTTTTCAAAAAGCATTTTCTTAAAAAAAGAAGCAAGCAATCGACCTTTTATTATCGGAATCTCTGGTTCTGTAGCCGTTGGGAAATCAACAACAAGTCGTCTTTTACAACTTCTCCTGTCTAGAACATTTAAAGATAGCAAGGTTGAAATGGTGACAACAGATGGCTTTATTTATCCAAATAAAGAGTTAATCGAGCGAAATATTTTAGATCGTAAAGGTTTCCCTGAAAGTTATAATATGGAACTTCTTCTAAACTTCCTAGATACTGTTAAAAACGGAATGACTGCTCATATTCCAGTATATTCACATGAAGTTTATGATATTATTCCTGACCAAGAACAAATAATTGAGGCACCAGACTTCTTAATTGTTGAAGGTATTAACGTTTTCCAAAATCAAAAGAATAAGCGTATCTATATGACTGGTTACTTTGACTTTTCTATTTATATTGACGCTGAAAATGATTTAATTGAAAAATGGTACTTAGAACGTTTCGATAGTTTACTTGAATTAGCTAAAACAGATCAGACTAATTACTATAATCGTTTCGTAAAAATGCCTCACCAAGATGCTTTAGAGTTCGCTAAAATGGTCTGGAAAACGGTTAATCTTGTCAATCTTGAAAAATATATTGAACCAACTCGCAATCGTGCCGAATTGATTTTGCACAAGACAGACAACCACAAAATCGATCGAATTTACTTGAAAAAATAAGTAAATTTTCCTGAAACAATGATTAAGGCTTGCCAAAACGCAATAAATTCTATATAATAATGTAGTTAGATTAATTTGGAGGTGAAAACATTGGCAAATATTAAATCAGCTATCAAACGCGCTGAACTTAACGTTAAACAAAACGAAAAAAATTCAGCACAAAAATCAGCTATGCGTTCTGCTATCAAAGCATTTGAAGCTAACCCATCTGAAGAGCTTTTCCGTGCTGCTTCTGCAAGCATCGATAAAGCTGAATCAAAAGGTTTGATTCACAAAAACAAAGCTAGCCGCGATAAAGCACGTCTTGCTGCTAAATTGGCTAAATAATATCCAATGAAAACTCCAAATGGAGTTTTTCTTTTTTCTAATGAACACTCTTACAAACTAAAAGGGATGCTGATTAGCGTCCCTTTTCTATTTACCAAAATTGTGTCGATTGAAACGAACCTCAAATATCGTTCCTTTTGGATGATTATCTTTGACTTGAATATCACCTTTTAAGGCATCAACAATTTGTTTTGCTAATGATAATCCAAGACCAAACCCACCTTTTTGACGTGTTCTAGCTTTATCAATGCGATAAAAGCGGTCAAAGATTTTCTCTTTATCAGCATCACTAATACCAGGCCCATTATCAGAGATTGTCAAAATCGTTTGACGTTCTGTTGTCTTAACAGTAAATTCGATAAAACCATCATCATCAGTGTACTTAATAGCATTATCAAATAAGATAGTCATCAATTGTTTGAGCAGCGTCTTATCAGATTTTATTGGACGATCAGCTGAATTGTGAGCAACAAATGTTTTGCCATTTTCTTTGGCAATCATATTGTAATTCTCAAAAATTTCGTTAAAAGTAGATGGTTGAATCTCTTCCAATTCAACTTTCAAGCCATCGTCTCGTCTAGCAAGATTCAAAAGATTCGTTGTTAAAATCCTCATATTTCGAACCTCATCCAGACTTGCCGCGATACTTTCACTATTATCAAGAATCGTTGCATTAGGTCGTCTGAACAAACTTTCAAGTCGATTTTGAAGCACGGCTAATGGTGTTCGTAATTCATGACTAGCATTTTCGACAAAGCGTTTTTGTTTTTCATAACTTTCTAGAATTGGCTTACGTGTCCAGTTAGCTAAGTAGACACTTGCCAAAATAGAAATCATCCAGAAAATAATCATAACTGAAATGGTAATCGTTACATAACGTTCATTTGCCTCATCAAGTTGGCTAACACTAATCAAGAAGGTTGCATACTCAATTGAGGGATAATCACTGCTGTACACCCTTACAGTTAAAACGTGATATTTTTCCGTTTGACCAAAGATGGTTGTCATCTTTTCATCTTTAATCTCGCCAACCGAATCCTCATCTACACTCGAAGTCAGGGTTCCAAATTGAACGAACGCATCGATAGCGTTAACAATTTTCCCATTTGTATCATACAGCAAAACACTGACATTACTTAAACTTGCAATGTTTGATCTTGGTTTGCTCTTTCCAGAATCACTAAAGTCATTATTGGATTGCAGAGAATCACTACGTTCCATCGTTCGTGTAACGTAGTCACTTGCATTGTCTGCTGCATTTTTCAAAGTAGTATCTACAGAAGAATACAGACCATATCTCATAATCTGCAAGATAATGGTAGTCATAATGATAAAGATCCCAGTAAATACCGCAAAGAAATGGAAAAAGTGAGAAAAAGTCCCAGTAGATATTTTTTTGTGTATGTTATTCAGCATCTTTTAGAATATATCCTACACTTCGTAGTGTTTGAAGATTATTAGCAAAGCTTGTGCCCTTTAACTTTTTACGAATCTTAGAAACGTAAACTTCTACGACAGAAATCGTCGTATCACTATCAAAGCCCCAAATACGATCAAAAATTTGAGATTTTGGTAAGATAACATTTTGGTTTTGTAAGAAATAAACCAATAAATCAAATTCTTTACCTAACAACTCAACTTTTTCGCCATTTACTGTTGTTGTGTTAGTTGATGTATCAGCAGTTAACTCGTGATAAGATAAAGTGTGGTCATTGAATTTACCTGAACGCTTCAAAAGTGCCTGAATACGCATCTTTAACTCTTCAAGATAGAATGGTTTCGTTAAATAGTCATCAGCACCTAGTTCAAAGCCATGTCCTTTGTCGTCAAGACTTTCTTTAGCTGTCATAATTAAAACTGGTGTTGTAATGCCATCTTCACGTAGTTCTTTAAGAACTTGGAAACCATCTTTTTCTGGCAACATTAAATCAAGCAAGATAAGATCATAAACACCACTTTCTGCTTCATATAATCCTTCTTCACCGTCAAAAACTTGCATAACATCAGCAAAATCGTCTAAAAAATCAAAGATTGAATTTGACAAGCTCAAATCATCTTCTACTAATAAAATCTTAATCATATATCTGCTCCCTTATTCATCTTATTATATCATGACTTAACCCTTTGGTCTAAGTATTTAATGCAATTTATTTAGTCTATCAAAAGAATATCGAATTGAGCTTAAGATTTCCTAAAAGGCAGAAAAAAAGCGTCTGAGTTTTCACTCAAACGCCTCTTTATCACTGCTTATTTAACTGCTGCTAGAGCTTCTTCAACAGCAACTTTACTTGTGCTAATTAAATCAAGACGAGCTGAGATTTCTTTAATACCCATTGTGATGTTACGGCTAATAGCCATATCATTCAATTGAGGTTCAAAGAAAGCTTTATACTCTTCAAGACGTTCAACTGTCTTGAATGAATTAGCTGGGTAGATAACAAATTTATCAAAACTCATATCGCCACCAAGTGCAGCTTTAATCCAATCCCAGTTTTCTCTAGCCCATGTCCAGAATGCACCTTGAGAGAATGTTTTATCAAGGAATGGACGGTACCAACTCATAGCTAAGTCTTGAGGTTTAACAACATCTTTATTTTTCAACTCAGCCAATACACGTTCAACTGTTGCATTATCTTTTGTATTTGACAAAGCAGATGCCAATTGACGTTTGAAGTTACCATCGTTTGTCTTCACATAAGTGTCAAGGTAAAGTGATACTAAATCTTCAGTTTCAGCATGTTTGACTTGGTTGGCAAGAACTGACATACGGATTGATGCTGGAATGGCTTCAATATTATCTTTGTGTTGATGGAAGATTGCTTCAGCTTTTGTAACAGCATCTTCGTTATCAGCATACAACATCAATGAAATAGTATTTTGTCGAACGATCTCATCTTCATCAGATTCACCAGCTTTTGGTTCAAAACCTAAACGATCGTAGTTTTTTTGCATCAAACGACTAATCAAGGCTTTGAATTGAGCTTGTGCTTGACTTCCTTCGTCTAAGAAGATATCCAAACCATCAACAACTTGAGAAATAGCTTCTGCTACCAAGTATGATGTTTCATCAGAAAGTTTTGTTAATAATGGCACTAACTCAGCGTATGAGATTTCGCCACTTTCAGCAAGCAAACGACGTTCTTGGATTACTTGAAGTTTTGAAACTGTATCAAGTTCAGTCAATTGTTCAAGAACTGTATCTAACAACTCACCTTTGTAGTTTGTGATATAGTGGGCTGTATTTTCTGTATTGAGACGGAAAGCTCCATCATTTTCAGAAGCAAGTTTGCTGTAATTAGGAATTTCAAGACGAGCTTCTGTTAAAGTATCTGGAAGACCTTTCCAATTGCTATTTAATGGAATTGGCCAAATACGATTTTCATCAACACTTTCACCAATAAAGAATTGTTTTTGACTAAGAACAAGTGTATTATCAACAACTTCAGCAGTCACAACAGGGTAACCAGGTTGTTCTAACCATGCATCCATGAAAGCAGCAACATCTTTTCCTGATGCTTCTGACAAAGCATCCCAAAGGTCACAACCGATTGTATTGCTATACTGGTGTTTTTCAAAGTAGATTTTAAGACCAGCACGGAAATCTTCATCACCTAACCAACGACGAAGCATGTGCATCAAGCGACTACCTTTAGCGTAAACAATAGCTGGATCAAACAATGTATTGATTTCATCAGGGTGTTTGACTTCAACGTGAACAGATTGAACACCATCAGTTGCATCACGTTTAAGCGCTAATGGAAGACCTCCTGTTTGGAAATCTTCGAAGATATTCCATGATGGTTCGATAGCATCAACAGAGACATATTCCATCATATTGGCGAATGATTCATTCAACCATAGGTCATCCCACCATTTCATTGTAACAAGGTTACCGAACCATTGGTGAGCTAATTCGTGAGCAACAACAAGGGCTACGCTTTGACGACTCTTAACTGTTGAGTTTTCATCAACAAGAAGATAAACTTCACGGTATGTTACTAAGCCCCAGTTTTCCATAGCTCCCGCTGAAAAGTCAGGAAGCGCAACGTGGTATGACAATGGAATTGGGTATTTAACACCAAAGTATTCTTCGTAAAAGTCAATGACACGAACAGCAATGTCTAGTGAAAAATCTAGAGATTTAAGAGCATGTGCTTTTGTTGAGAAAACTCCTACTTCAGTACCGTTTTTAGTTTTAGCGGTTTTACCTTGCAAATCACCAAGAGCGAAAGCCAACAAGTATGATGACATGCGTGGTGTTGTATCAAATGTCCAAAGACCAGTTTCCTTACGACGATCAGCATCAACTTCAGGCATATTTGAAAGAACAATCTCACCTTCAGTTTGGTCAAATTTGATACTTAAATCAAATGTTGCTTTAGCTTCTGGTTCGTCAACACATGGAAATGCTTCACGCGCAAAGTGACTTTCAAATTGAGTTGAAATGACTTCTTTTTTAACCCCATCAACTGTGTAATATGATGGGTAAATACCAGTCATGTTATCAGTGATATTACCTGAAAACTCAACAACAAGTGTCATTGTTCCAGTTTCTGGTAATTCAACATGGACAGCTTCATTATCATTATCAATCGTAAATTCAAGATTTTGATTGTCTAACAAAACAGAAGCAACTGTCAAATCTTTTTGGTGGAATGAAATAACATTATCTAAAGCTTCACCACTAATGGCAACGTTACCTGAAAAAGTTTTGTCTTGACGGTTAATATCAAGGAAAATATTATAATTTTCAGGAACAAACTTTTCAATAAAATGTTCTACAGTTTTCATATAACTCCTTTAAAACGTAGAATGAGGACCAGTATATTGCTTCCCCATATCACCTAATCTTTTAAAAATTAAATCGGATGATGGATTGTATAATAAATGAAAATTCAGAAAACGACAATACCATCAAACTTCATCATTATATCACAAAATATGATATATGTCAGTTTTAAAAAGCCTATTGAAAAAGACTGCCTAATAGACAGTCTTTTAAACTTTTACAATTCAATAATTTTTCCTGTTTTAAGGTAAATAACCCATTCACAAAGGTTACGAGCATAATCACCGATACGTTCTAAGTAAGTAATTACTTGAAGATACTCTTTACCAGCAAAAACAGTATCTGGTTGTTGACGAATAGATTCAACAGCCATGTTTTGAATTTCTTTAAAGTAGTTATCAATGACTTCATCAGAAGCTGCAACTTCATAAGCGCGTTCTTCTTCACCTGTCACATAAACATCAAGCGCTTCTTCTACCATGTTACGAACGGCTTTACCCATTTTTTTGATTTCTGCTTCTACTTCTGGTAAACGTTCTTCACCTTTTACACGAATAGTGGCTTTTGCAATTGACGCTGCATGGTCACCCATACGTTCTACATCACTAGATGCTTTCAAAACGGTAATAACCGTACGTAAATCTTGTGAAACGGGTTGTTGTAGGGCAATGATTTCAAGAGATTTTTTCTCAAGTTTTGTTTCGAAATTATTAACAATTTCGTCGCCTTCAATAACCTCTTTAGCCAATTCACGGTCATGGCTGATAAAAGCACGAACTGTTTTGTTAATTTGTGATAACACTTCAGTACCCATAGCGTAGAATTGGTTATGTAATTTTTCTAATTCATCATCAAATTTTGATCTCAACATAATATCATCTCCTTTTGAGTGTTCCCAAAACTAACCAAATTTACCAGTAATATAATCTTCGGTTTCTTTACATTTAGGATCCATAAACATTTCATGAGTTTTTCCGTACTCAATGAGTTTTCCATCAAGGAAGAAACCGGTACGATCTGAGATACGTGATGCTTGTTGCATTGAACGTGTCACAAGAAGCATTGTGTATTTATCTTTCAAACCATAAAGCGTATCTTCGACCTTACCTGCTGAGATAGGGTCAAGAGCTGATGTTGGTTCATCAAGTAAAATGATTTTGGGACTTGTCGCTAAAACGCGCGCGACACACACACGTTGTTGTTGACCACCAGACAAGCCAAGGGCTGAATCATGCAAACGGTCTTTTACTTCATCCCATATTGAGGCACCAATCAAAGAAGTTTCAACTGCTTCATCTAAAACTTGCTTATCTTTAATTCCTTTTAGACGTAGGCCATAAACAACATTTTCATAAATTGACATTGGAAATGGGTTAGGTTGTTGGAAAACCATTCCGATTTCTTTACGAAGTTCAACCGTATCTGTTCGTGGACTATAAATGTTATGTCCGTTATAAACGATTGATCCTGTTAGGGTTACTTCAGGGTTCAAGTCCCCCATTCGATTAATCGAACGTAATAGTGTTGATTTTCCTGAACCAGATGGACCAATCAATGCAGTAATTTCATTAGGATAGAAATCCATAGAGACATTATTGAGCGCTTTTTTCTTATTATAGTAAACAGATAAGTCTCTTACTTTTAAAATAGGTTCTGTCATGTCACGCCTTTCTAACCAAAGTGTCCTGATACATAATCGCTAGTTGATTGCAATTTGGCATTTTGGAAGATATTATTCGTTGTGTCGTATTCGATTAAATCTCCCAAATAGAAGAAGGCTGTATAATCACTAGCACGTGCTGCTTGTTGCATGTTATGAGTTACAATGATGATAGTGTAATCTTTTTTCAACTCAAACATAGTATCTTCCAGTTGCATTGTAGCTACAGGGTCAAGAGCTGAGGCAGGTTCATCCATTAAAAGAATATCTGGTTTCACTGCAATAGCTCGCGCGATACATAAGCGTTGTTGTTGACCACCTGAAAGTGTGAAGGCTGATTTATGCAAATCATCTTTCACTTGATCCCAGAGAGCAGCTTGTTTTAAAGAAGTTTCAACAATTTCATCTAAAAATTGTTTATCTTTGACACCTGCACGCTCATAGGCAAATGTAATATTTTTATAAATTGACTTAGCAAATGGATTTGGTCGTTGGAAAACCATTCCGATGTGCTTACGCATTTCGTAAACATTAATGTTTTTAGCATTAACATCGATACCTTCGTACAAAATTTGACCAGTAACTTTTGCAATGTCAATGGTATCATTCATACGATTTAGGCTACGAAGAAAAGTTGATTTACCACATCCTGAAGGACCGATAAGAGCAGTAATTTTATTTTTTTCAAACTGCATATCAATTCCTTTGATAGCTTCTTTTTGACCGTAGTAAACATGAAGATCTTTTGTCGCTAAAGCTAGTTTGTCTTCAGGAAAAGTAATAATATGTCGTTCATCCCAGTTATATTTTGTCATCTCTTCTCCTTTATTTTGCTGACGTTAATTTAGCGTGAAGTTTTTTACCGATATAACGTGCTGAGAGGTTGAAAATTAAGATGAAAATCAAGAGAACTGCAGCACTACCTTGTGACACTTGAGTAGCATCAGGGATTGTTCCTTCACTATTAACTTTCCAGATATGAACAGCCAAAGTTTCGGCTTGGCGGAAAATTGAAATCGGACTTGTAATACTTAGCGGATTCCAATTTGACCAATCAAGCGCTGGAGCTGATTGACCAGCAGTATAGATAAGAGCTGCTGCTTCACCAAAGATACGTCCTGAAGCAAGAACAATACCAGTAACAATACTTGGCAAAGCTTCTGGAATAACCACGTGGACAACTGTTTCCCAACGCGATAAACCTAGAGCAAGCCCTGCTTCACGTTGTGTGTGGTGAACATTACGAAGACCATCTTCAACATTACGCGTCATCTGAGGAAGGTTGAAAACCGTAAGCGCAAGAGCACCAGAAATAATTGAGAATCCATATTGGAATTGAACTACAAAGATGAGGTAGCCAAACAAACCAACAACAACTGAAGGTAATGATGAAAGGATTTCAATACATGTTCTGATAAAGTTAGTAAAACGCCCTTTTTTAGCGTATTCAGATAAGTAAATACCTGCTCCCATTGATAATGGAATAGAAATCATCAATGTGATTACCAAAAGAAAGAGGGAATTATATAACTGAATCCCTATACCGCCACCAGCTTCATATGACGATGACTTACCTGTCAAGAATGACCAATTGACATGAGGTAATCCATTAACCAAGATATATAGTAATAATGATGCCAAAATAGCAACAATAATTCCAGCAATTGTATAGAGAATTCCTGTTGCTAACTTATCAAATTTCTTAGCGTGCATAGTTTCTCTTTCTTTCTCTTGTAATAAATTTCACGAGCATGTTAAAGCCAAGACTCATAATGAGCAAGACTAAAGCTAGTGACCAAAGAACATTATTTTGAACAGTTCCCATAACGGTATTGCCGATTCCCATTGTAAGAACGGATGTTAAGGTTGCTGCTGGAGTTGTTAGTGATGTAGGAACAACTGCTGAGTTACCAACGACCATTTGGATAGCTAAGGCTTCACCAAAGGCACGTGCCATACCGAAAATAACTGCGGTAAAGATACCAGGTCTAGCAGCATTTAAAATAACGCGCCAGATGGTTTGCCAACGAGTGGCTCCCATCGCTAAACTAGCTTCTTTATAATGTCTTGGTACTGCTTTTAAACTATCAATTGTCATAAACGTAACCGTCGGTAAAATCATAACAAACAAAACACAGACACCGGACAAAATACCAAAACCAGTTCCACCAAAAATAGAACGTGTAAATGGCACAATGACTTGTAGCCCAATGAACCCATAAACAACAGATGGAATACCTGTCAATAATTCAATAGCTGGTTGAAGAATTTTGGCTCCATATTTTGGAGAAATTTCTGTCATAAAGACTGCCGCACCAATAGCAATCGGTGTTGCTATCAAGGCAGACAAAATTGTTACAATAAATGATCCCAAAATCATTGGAAGAGCTCCAAATGATCCTGAACTTGGATCCCACTTACTTCCAAAGAGGAATGTGATTGGGTTAACACCGTCAACGAAGAAAGTTGATAACCCTTTTTGAGCAACAAAGATTAAAATCATTGCAACAATGAAAACAATCAGTACTAAACAAAAGAATGTAATGCCTTTTCCGAACTTCTCAAGGCGAGAATTTTTCGAAGGCGTTGTTAACTGTTTCTCAAGATCTTGATTTCTCATAGTATCTCCTTATTTTGCTGTAACAGTGCCATCGGCTGCTTTTGTAACTTTCATATCGTTAACTGAAATATACCCCATCTGTTCAACGACACCTTTTTGGACATCATCACTCATGACGTAGTCCAAAAATTCTTTAGTCAAACCAGTTGGTTTACCTTTCGTATACATATGTTCATAAGACCAGAGTGGCCAGTTATTTTTTGTTACATTTTCAGCAGTTGGTTTGTAGCCGTTCAAACGAATTGTCTTAACGGAACTATCTACATAGGCAAAAGCAAGATAAGAAATAGCTCCTGGAGTTTGCGAAACAATAGATTTAACCATACCATTTGAGTCTTGCTCTTGACTTTGAATAGCCGGATCACCTTTCATGATAACACTATCAAAGGTCGCACGAGAACCTGAACTTGCAGCACGGTTGATAATAGAAACGGCTAAATCCGGACCACCAACTTCTTTCCAGTTCGTAATCTTACCAGTAAAGATTTGGTGTAACTGATCTGTCGTTAGATTGTTAACTGAAACTTTCTTGTTAACAATAACCGCAAGTCCTGCTACTGCTACTTGGTGATCAACCAACTTATCAGCATTAATACCTTCTTTTTCTTCCGCGAAAACATCGCTGTTACCAATTTGAACAGCCCCTGACTGAACTTGTGAAAGACCTGTACCAGATCCACCACCTTGGACATTGACTGTTTTTCCAACATTAGTCGATCCAAATTCATCTGCGGCAGCTTCTACAAGTGGTTGCAAAGCTGTCGATCCAACACTCGTAATCGACTGACCTTTATCAATCCAGCTTGCACAGCCAGAAAGAGCAAAGGTAACTGAGGTAACTAGCAATAAAAAGCTAAGAATTTTCATTTTTTTCATTTGCGATTCCTACTTATTTGAAAATAAAAAGTAATTAACATGAAGTGTTACAAATACCTCACAAGGAAATAGTATCACATCACTGAAACCTTGAAAAGTGGTTTTCAACCTATGTCACTCAAAAATTGTACCTATAACAGTTTATGGATTAAAGCGAAGTCCTTTTGGAAAGTAATTTTTCAGAATATTTCCAGTAATTTTTGCAAAACCTATGCCGTTGCCGTTTATCGAAACTAAATACCAGCCATTTTTTAAGCTTTGTTCTAAGTTTATGACATTTCCTGTAACATAAACCTTGAACTGTTCTATATCAATTTCTACAAACTGTTCTACGTCATTTGGTGAAAGAGCCAGTCCTAATGCAAAGGATGGTTCGAAGCGATTTTTCTTAAAAGTTCCAAGATGAAGTCCATTGCGAGCAATTTTCAATTTTCCCAAATCTGGTAATCCTTCAGGCAGTAAATAAAGATTATCACCAAAGGTTTGAAGAAGCCCTTTTAAGTCAAGCTTAAGATGTTTTTTTGCAAACTCTTGCCACAATTTTTGTTGATCTTTGGTTAAGTTTGATTTAACAGCTTTGACTTTTCGTTGAACAGGTTCACGCGTGTCTCGAAGTTTTGCAACAAATTGTCCTTCACCTTTGAATCGATGAGGGTACATACGAGCAACTTCAGGCATGTTAATCCCTTCAGCCATCCCGTTGATTTTCTCAATCGGAACAAGCTCAAGGTTGTCATATTCTGATAGTAACCAATTTACCACCCCTTCATTTTCCTCAGGAGACCATGTGCATGTTGAATAAACAAGTGTACCACCTGGAGCAAGCATTTTCATTGCTTCTTCTAAGATTTCCTTTTGGAGACTGGCACATTCAGCTGGATATCCTTCATGCCAATATTGTGTCGCTGAAGGGTCTTTTCGGAACATTCCTTCTCCAGAACAAGGACCATCAAAGACAATCAAGTCAAAGTACTCTTTGAAAACTTTTGCTAATCTATCTGAGCTTTCATTGGTCACCACAACATTTTTTGCACCAAATCGTTCGACATTCTCAACAAGGATTTTACTGCGCTTGTTAGAAATCTCATTGCTGACTAGAACACCTGTATTATTCATATAACTGAGAAGGTGAGTTGATTTTCCACCAGGTGCTGCAGCTAAATCAAGTACTCGCATGTTTTCCTTGGGTGCTGCTACTTGAGCAACCATCTGAGCAGCAGGTTCCTGAGAATAAACCAGTCCTGATACATGTTCAGGTGACTTACCTGATACTTTTCCATAGTGGCCCCACGGAGTGTCAGGAATCGGTGATTCAAAAGTCTGCTGAGCATTTTTAAGAGGATTTACACGAAATCCAGAAACAGCTTCTTGATCAAAAGTTGCAAAGAAATCATCTGCTTCTTGTCCAAGAAGATTACGGTATTTTTCAATAAATTTATCAGGTAATTTCATACTTATATGATAACAATTTCACATGTGTTTTACAACTTTAAGACAAGCATATGACTGATTTAATCAGCAATTTAGTCAATAAAAAGCAGTTCTTATATTCGAACTGCTTTGTTTGTTTATAAAAATTTTAAATCTATCTCATCGTCACAAATTCTTCGGCTCCTGTTGGATGAATAGTTTCAAACCTTTGGGGAAGGTTTGAAAGGAGAAAGAGGACACTCTTTCTCTTATTTAAACGGAAGGCATTCAGACAACAGATGTGACTTTTGAAGCATCAAATAAAGTTATAGCAACGAAAAAATTTATCTCATTGTTACAAATTCTTCGGCTCCTGTTGGATGAATGGCTACCGTATTATCAAAATCCTCTTTAGTAGCTCCCATTTTGATAGCAACTGAGAAGCCTTGAATCATTTCATCAACACCGTAGCCTATACCGTGCAAACCAATAATTTTCTCATCCTCACCTAGAGTAACCAATTTCATTTTACTTGGTTGGCGATGATTACCTAGAGCAGTATACATGGGCGTAAAAGTTGAGCGATAAACTTTAATCTTATCTGCTCCAAATACTTCAGTAGCTTTTTCTTCCGAATAGCCAATAGAACCAATCGCTGGATGGCTAAAAATGACTGTGGCAACGTCTTTATAATCCATTTTTGCATTTGGTTTGTTGTTAAAAAGACGCTCTGATAATTGTCTTCCTGCCTTAACTGCTACTGGCGTTAATTCAAGTTTGCCATTAACATCTCCTAGAGCGTAAATACCGTCAACAGAGGTGTTTTCATAGGCATCTGTTTTAATGAAACCTTCTTTGGTTAATTCTACTCCTGTTTTTTCAAGTCCGAATCCACTCACATTTGCTTTACGGCCAATTGCCCAAATGATAGCGTCTACCGTGTAAGATTCGCCATTTTCTAAAATTAACGTCAAAGAGTCATCGGCATTTTTTATAACTTCTTTTGGAATTGAGTGCGTATGTAATTGTGGACCACTTTCAGCCATGTATTTAACAAGGGTTTCAACAATTTCTTTATCAAACGTACGAAGTGGTCGTTCATTACGAACAAAAAGGTCTGTCTTTGAACCGAGTGCATGTAAGACTCCGGCAAGTTCAACAGCAATGTAGCCAGCTCCAACAACAGCAACGCTATTTGGAAGACTATCTAAGGCAAAAAAGTCATCTGAAATCATGCCGTATTCAGCACCTGGAATATCAGGATAAAGAGCATGACCACCAGTCGCAATCAAAATATGCGGAGCTGTATAGTATTGACCAGCAACTTCAACCGTATGAGAATCAACAAAATTAGCATAGTCATAAACACGCTCAACACCATTGTTATCAAATCCGCGTTCATAAGAGCCATGAATACGGTCAATATAAGCCTCGCGATTAGCTTTTAAAGTTTTGAAATCAAAGGTAGTATCAGCCGTGTGAAAACCATATTCGCTAGCGTATGTCTGAATCGTCTCAGCGACCTGAGCCCCGTACCACATCACTTTTTTAGGAACACATCCTAAATTGACACAAGTACCACCAACTTCTTTCGCTTCAAAAAGAATCACCTTAGCACCATGCATGGCTGCGCGATTAGCTGAAGCAATCCCACCAGAACCACCGCCAATAACAATATAGTCATATTGCTTAACGTCCATATATTCTCCAAATCTAATTTTTGATAAAATCTAAAATTGCTTCTTCTGACAACGACGAATCACACACCACTTTAACATGACCAGCTTTGGCAACTAATAATCCTGGTACTGTTGGAACATCATATGCTGTTCTTAAGTCTTGAATATCAGAATCGACTGCTTCACTATTTACAAAGTAAACAGTAAGTTGATTATCTTTAGCAACTTGAGTTAACTTCGGTTCAAAGCGGCGACAATATGGACAACTAGGGCGACCAATAAAGAGAATAAAACCTTCTGCTACTTCTAAACACTTTTTAGCTTCTTGTGCAGTAATTTCTGTAAAAAATGATGCAAATGATGTCATCTGAATACCTCCTGTAGAAAACTTAATAATCGATGTAATTGATAAATTAATGGCGAATAAAAGCACTGTCATCAACGTCACTATTATCTGAAATATAACGTTCAACTGTCATATGCAAATCATATTTATCGCGCAATTTCGCTAAAGTAGTCATCATTGGTGAAGCATGGTGAATATCAAGGGCTTCTTGATTTTCCCAACTATCAATCAATAAAACTGTCTCAGTTTCTTTAGCCGGAAAGAAATAGTCATAGCGTAAATTACCTTTTTCAGCACGAATAGCATCTGCTATACCAGATTTTTCCATTTCTTCCACAAACTGTCTAGCACTGCCGTTTGCACCTTTATAATACAAATTAACCGTAATTGCCATATGGTCACCTTTTTCTTTTTTCTCCATTTTAATAAATTTTGAAAACTGTTTCAAATAATTTGCACGCCAAAAAAGAGATTGAGAAATTTTACCTCAACCTCTTTTTGAATATAAAGTAATTAGCCTAATGCCACATCCATCACCATCATGATAACAAACCCAACCATTAATCCAAGAGTTGCCATATCAGTATTCCCATTCGTCTGTGATTCAGGAATCAACTCTTCAACAACAACGAAAATCATGGCACCAGCTGCATAGGCCAGAGCATACGGAATAATTTGTAGCATAATAATCACTAGCGCTGCTCCTAAAACAGCTCCAATAGGTTCAACAATTGCTGACATTGACCCCAAGAAGAAAGCTCGCAACCGTGAACTGCCATCAGCTCGAATCGGAATCGACAACGCAGCACCTTCAGGGATATTTTGCAAACCAATCCCAATAGCAAGACCAATAGCACCAATAAGCGCCGAACTAGTCATATTACCAGAAGCCAAAGCTCCAAAAGTAACACCGACTGCTAGACCTTCTGGAAAATTATGAATAGTAATCGCTAAGAAGAGAAGAGCCGTTTTTGATAGTTTTTTCTTTGGTTGAATACCTTCAGCTTCAGAAACATCTAACCCTAAGTGCAAGTGAGGAACAAGGGCGTCAATCAATCGGAGACTAAAGCCACCGAGTAAAAATCCAACTGCTGCGGGTACCCAAGCAAAATTACCATAATCAGCCTTAGCATAAGAAAGTGCTGGGTCAAGCAAAGACCAAAAGGACGCTGCAATCATTACTCCGGCAGCAAACCCCATCATGACATCAAGTAATTTGCGACTAACTTTGGTAAAGAAAAAGACAACAGCAGACCCTACAATGGTACAGCCCCATGTAAATAGACCTGCTAACAAGGCTAAAAGGACAACATTTTGTGTCATTAGCCAATTCATCATAAAAAATCTCCTTTTAAAAAATTTATTTAATTAAAACGTTTTCTATTAAATTACTCTTATTTTACCACAGATATAAAAGAAAAACCTAGAAAAATACTAGGTTTTAGATAAATAAGTTTGTATCGTTGATAATTTTGCTTTTGGAACAAACATGACCTTCTGACGATGTGTAAAGTCAGGTTCTTTCCCTTCTATCGTCAGTAAAACATACCCCAGCTTCTCACCCATCACCTTTGCTGCAGCGTAGTCCCAAGGTTGAATGTATGAAAAGTAAGCCATCAACTGTCCTGCCATGACAGCTGCCATGCTGATACCTGCACCACCATAAACACGAACACCTAAAGTTTGTTCAATCATGTCGTGAAGGCCGTGATAATTACTTGCGAACATATTAGCATTACAGCCTACCAAAAAACGGTTCAGTGGTCGATCTTTAAATGGTGATAATTTTTTGTCATTCACACAAACGTCAAATTGGCCACCACCGCTATACAACAAATCATTCATTACATCGTAAATCAATCCAAACTGACCAATACCATTCTCATAATAAGCAATCATGACAGCGAAATGTGTAGCTTGCGCCACAAAATTAACTGTTCCATCAATTGGGTCTAAGACCCAAACATTGCCATCAGTGATATTATGATGCACACCATTTTCCTCAGCCAAAATATGATCATCAGGATAGACTTGTTTAATGTTAGCGATTAACAATTCCTGCGTTTCTTTATCTAAATTGGTTACCAAATCATCAAAGCGTGTTTTTTCTTCGATTTCAAGCTCGTTAACCATATTAGATTTGATAAAGTCACCCGCTTCACGAATCAGTTTTTTAGCAAATTGAAACTTATTTTCCAAGGGAAATGTATCCTTTCTCCTTTGCTTTAGCAGCTTTTACGGCTTGATAAGTTGAGTAGCCACTGCTTTGTTGAAATTCGCGATCAATTTGTTTTTCTTGTGCTTTACTTTTAACAATCGTTTTAAATGTTGCATAGCTATCTAATAAATCACTGACAGCAACTTTTGTTTCATATGCGGCTTCAACCTGATTTAAAAAATGAAGCACTGATGCTATCTCTTCAGTGCTCCAAGACAAATCAAGTGGATAGCTGTAATTTTTCATACAAAAATCTTCCAAACTTCTAAGAAAAGCCTATTTTCCTCTCTACATCAAGAGAATTCAAGAGTTCTTACTAAGAAGTTATTCCTTTCTAATTCTATCCTTCAATTTCTGCTTTTATCGTTGCATCACGTAGTTCTTGTTTACGATAATCACGTGGTAAAAAAGCACGAATTTCATCTTCGTTAAATCCGATTTGCATACGTTTGTTGTCCAAAATAATTGGACGGCGAAGCAAGCCAGGATTTTTCGCAATTAAATCAATCAATTCTGAAACTGATAACTCGTCAAGGTCGATATCTAACTTTTGGAATACTTTTGAACGAGTTGAAATAATATCTTCTGTTCCATTTTCTGTAAAGGCCAAAATAGCCATTAATTCATCGCGACTAAGAGGACTGGTAATGATATTGTGTTCTTGAAATTTAACATCGTGTTCATTAAGCCAAGCTCGTGCTTTTCGGCAGCTTGTACAACTTGGTGACAAAAATAAAGTAATCATAAAACCACCTCTCTAATCTTCTCAACTTAATTATACAAAATTTTAAAAAAGTTTTCTATTTTTTCCCCAATTTTGGGCAATTTCTTTATCAATTTTTAAGCGCTTAACTAATTCATCAGCTCCTGAGAATTTTTCCATGCCTCGAATCTTGTCTAACCAAATAATCTCGACGGTTTCTCCATAAATATCTTCATCAAAATCAAAAATATTTGCTTCAAGTCGTAAATCTTGACCACCAAATGTGACATTTTTACCAATACTTGTCATTGAACGGTAGCGTTTTCCTGAAACAATGATATCTGAAACATAAACGCCATCACCAGGAAGATAAACTCGGTCTAAAACAGCTAAGTTCGCTGTTGGAAATCCAATTGTACGGCCACGCGCATCTCCGTGAACCACAATTCCTTTAATTGAGAATTCATAGCCTAAAAGACGATTCACTTCAGAAACATTCCCTAATAAAATTTCCTGACGAATTCTAGTTGAGCTAATCTTTTTACCAGCGTCTTGAACTTCTGGCACTACTATCACTTGACCATCAAAAATTTCTGCCAAATCATTAGCATCTTTACGATCATGTCCGAATTTATAGTCAAAGCCAACAACAATTGTTTTTGCGCGTAAGGCTTTGATATAAGTTTCAAGAAATTCTTTTGATGTTTTTTTTGAAAAATCAGATGTGAAATCAATTAAGTAGAGATCAGTTACACCATATTCAGAAAATTTTTCATAACGTTTTTCTGGTGAAGTCAAATTCAATAATAACTCAGGTGTAAAGCGAGCAAAAGCTAAACGCGGTGATTCATTGAAAGTCAAAACAGTTAACTCCAACTGATCACGTTTTGCAATTTCTCTCGCTTGATCAAACAAAGCTTTGTGGCCCTTGTGAAGACCATCAAAGTATCCCAATACTAAAACACTATCTCGAGTACGTTTGATATCTCGAGCATCTTTTATTTGTTGAATATTCATTTTTTCCATTCTATTATATAAACACTTTATTTGGTTTGTATAGGTCAGCACGTGGAATGAGAATAGCAACTACTTTGTCTTGATAGAAAGCTGCCAATTGTTCTTCGTTTCTATCTAGAGCAATTTTACGACCAAATGAAATCTCTGTAACTTGTTCCTCGGTCAAATCAATACGAGGTAGGTCCATAACACCATATTCAATTGGCAAAAGAAATGAAAAATCATCTTGAGCAACTTTTTCAGCAATTTCAGACAAGGTAAGTGCATCTTCCAACTGAAGACCTGCTGACGCTTGGCGCTCTAAATAAGACATATGACTTGCAAAACCAAGCGATTTTCCTAAGTCTACTGATAAGGTTCTGATATAAGTCCCTTTACTACATTCAACTTCAAAATCAAAATAACAACACTCATCCTTGAAATTTAATGGACTTGTGCGCTTAAAGTCATAAATTGACACATGACGTTTTGGACGTTCGACCTCTTGACCGGCACGAGCATATTCATATAGACGCTTCCCATTAACCTTAACAGCTGAATACATTGGGGGAATCTGAGTAATCTCACCAATAAAACGAGAAAGTGCTAGGTCAACTTCTTCTTCACTTAATTCGCTAACTGGTGACTTCTCAACTAGTTCACCGCTGGCATCTTCAGTCGTCGTCGAAAAACCTAGGCAGATTTGCCCACGATATACTTTTCCTGCTTCAGTCATATATTCAATCACACGAGTTGCTTTTCCGACAGCAATTGGTAAGACTCCAACAACATCTGGATCTAGCGTACCACCGTGACCGATTTTCTTTTCATGTAAAATTTTACGAAGCTTAAAGACAGCATCATGGCTTGTCATCCCAGCTTCCTTTTTCAAATTAATAATTCCGTTAATCATAACTAATATTATACCTGTTTTCATCAATAAAAAACAAGTTAAAACTTTGTATTGCTTTAACTTGTTCATTATTTCTAGATATCACGGTTAACATCTGTATCAATATCTAAGAATTCTTGAATATCTTGGACGTATTCTAAAACACCTTGGAATTCACCGTTTTCATCACGAACTGCCGCATAGGTAATATGGATGAATTTGCCCACTTTTTAGGTTAGCCAGTTTTACACCAGATTTAAGAGATGTTACCTTACCAACAGTATTTAACATTGCTGGATTTGCTAATGGCGTAAAGCCTAAATCAACCAGTATATCTTTGATTTCAGGATGCTCCTTGATAATCTCGGCAACTGGTTTTGTCAAATCTATAATATTGTTCATAATAATTACCTCAATATTTGATAGCTTTATTATAACACATCAGAAAAATGACAATGATTTTGAAACTATTAACAATTAACATTATTTTAGATAGAGAGAATAACCACGACTAGCTTGCTTGAAACCATAATTTTCATAAAAACGATGAGCTATTTGTCGTTCTAAAGTATCCCCACTATTTAGCGCTAAAGCGTGAATATTTTCAGATAGTGCACGATTTTTGACAGCATCTATCAAGGCTGTCGCAACACCCTTACGGCGATAGTTTTGTAATACTGCCAGAATAAGAATACGATAGTAGGCACCTTCATTTTCAAAAAATAACATTTTAGCATAACCAATCATCCCAATGATTTCATTGTCATCAACTGCGACTAAAAGATGGTAATCAGGATGAGAAAGAACTGTTTTTAATCGTCTAACCAATTCAGCTTTCTTGACAGGATAGCCAAGTTCAGCATAAAGAGGGGATAACTTTTCAATATCTAATAGTTGAGCAGGTCTAATAATCATTTTCAGTCCTCACACATTTCAGGAAAAGAAACAACACCACATTGAAAGGTCCTATTCTTCTTTTAACGCTTCAAATTTGGCACGCATGGTTGGATTTTTTCGTGTTAATTTTTTGACGGAAACATCGTCTAATTTATTGTTAGCAAGGCGGAGCTGATTTTCACTAGTTGTCAAGAAACGCTTGACTTCTTCCATACGGCGGATTGATTTATCAATTTCATCAATGGCTTTTTTGAAGTTATTACTTGCTGAAGTATAGTTCTTAGCAAAAGCGTTTTTGAAGGTTTCAAGATCATCTTCAAAATGAGTGATATCAATATTTTGCTCACGAACCAAAGCTAATTCTTGCTTATACTTGAGTGAATTAAGCGCAGCATTTCGCAAAATACCAATCAACTGAATGAATAGTTGCGGACGGACAACGTACATTTTTTCATACTCATGACTAACGTCAACAATACCAGTATTGAAGTAATCATTGTCTGCTTCTAGCATGGTTACTAAAACAGCATACTCACAATTTTTCTCGCGACGGTCTTTGTCTAATTCTTTATAGAAATCTCTATTTTTGTGCTTCGTTTTTGTTTCATCAGCTTCATTTTTCATCTCAAACATGATGGATAGTATTTCAATACCATTTTCGTCCGTTTCACGATAAATGAAATCCCCTTTTGAACCACGACTTGATACTTCGTTATCTTTTCCAAAGGTAGCGTTTGGAAAAGCGTAGGCACGAACTTTATTGAATTCTGTTTCAGCATAAACTTCTAAGCTCTCACCGATTGCTTTTGTAGATTGCTGAGCTTTGAAATTCTTATAAAACTCAACTTGTTCATTTGCCGCTTTCAACTGAGCTTCATAATCTCTTTTTACTGATGCTAAAGATAATTCAGCTTCTTTTTCTTGTAGCGCTAACTTCGATTTTGCTTCATCACGTTCTTTTTCAACACTTGCAACAGCTTCAACTAAACTTGTTTTATTTTTAAGTGTCAGACGTTCAAGTTGATTTTTGAGCCCAATGACTTCCTTATCTTTTTCGGTCAACGCTTGTGTCAATTCCAAATCTTTAACCGACGTTAAGTTATTAAGTTGTGACTTTAATTCAGTAATCTCTTGATTTTTAGCACTCAAAAGGCGTTGGTTTTCAAGCTCTAAGGCCTGTTTTAACTGCTCTAGTTTTGATGAAAGATCAGCAATTTCTTTATCTTTGATGCTTACTTGAACTTGTAAATCATTCTTCGATTTCTCTTCCAATAAAGCTTTCTCTTTTTCCAGACGGTCGTGGATTTCTTTGTCAAATTCATTGCTACGGACTTGTGCTAAAAGCTGACTATACTCTGTCTCATTGATTGTAAAAACAGTTCCGCAATGCGGGCATTTAATATTATTCATAATTTCCTCGCTCATTCAATAATACTATTATTATAACAAAGCTTGAGATTTTTTTCTGATAAAAGGATACATATTCAAACTCATTCTATAGTAAACAAATAAGGCTAGGATACTTAATCCCAACCTTATACTTTAAAATAGATTTCTTTCAACTTCTTCTCGAATGTGTTGCCATTCTTGTTGAGCACGCATTATTTTACGCTTATAATCTCTAAGCCCTTGCTCATAGCGCTGCAATAAATAAGCTTGCTTAACTAAAGGAAGATTTGGTATTTCAATACTAATGATTTTTTGTGTATTTAGATTCATAACATTCTTCCCAGTATTTGTCTCATCTAAAAGACCTTGTCCAACTTCCGAATCTAAGAATAGTTTAATGTAACCACCTGAAATATCTGCGATAGGCCTTAGAACCGTGATATTTGCTGAGGCAATGACAGGTACTTCTTGTTCTTCAAAAACAGCAATTTTTTTAACAGTCCCTTTTGAAGCAATCAAAACATCACCTTCTTGTAACAAGTAACGTTTCAAACTTTGTTCTTCAGCTTCAATCTTCCTTAGACTTTCATAATTAATGCCAGTTTCTAACATATCACTCAAATTAATAACTGAAATATTTCCAACATCATTTAGCTTAGAAACTGCCTTTCCTTTAAAATGCTCCGTCACTTCTCTTAAAGAAATTTTAGCAACATTATTTTCTCTGTAACGTTCGACTACTTCATTCATAGCTATCTCCTTTACATATTAGTATTATAATACTAAAATAGTTTTTAAACAAGCGAAAAGAGCAGCACAACTGCTGCTCCTTTACTATACCTTGTGATGCAACTGTCATCACGTCAGCAGTCGAAAAATTCTGATCATCAAATTCGCCACCATGTCTTTGAAAAGCATCAAAAAATGCTTGTTTTAATCGATTTCGTGGATATTGAGAGGCTGTTCCTTGATATTTTTTCGCTAGCCAAGCTGATATATAACCAATAAGATTTAAAAATAATAATGATAAAACTAGATTGAGTATTGAAATATCACTTTCTTGATATAAGGCATCTACCGCTTTTGCGATAATAAAAAATGAAAGAATACGCATTATAAATTGTATCCAGGACAAAAATGCTGCAATATATAGTTCATATTTATGCGGTCCTAACTCTGATTTCAACCGTTTAATTAACTGTTTTTGTTGGCTATGTTCCATTGTATTTGGATTTTCTGTCATTGTCGCCTCCTCAAAATAATTTACCGGTTAAGCATATTATTAAAATAGCATTTTTTAAATAGAGTTAATGACATCAAAAGAACATTTCTCGACAAATAAAAACGCTCCTTATATTAAGGAGCATTTTTTATCACTTTAATATTAATCTACTGATTTCAAGGCTTCGAGCATATCAACTGTTTTTAAAATATGATTAACAAGCCAGCCTAATAAAAATAGTATTCCGATAACAACGACAATTGGAATGATATAGATGGATAATCCAACCTCTGTACCAAATTTGATATAATCTGAACCAATCATGTCCATAATCATTTGATGTAGGTATTTCCCACCAATCAACCCAACCACAATTCCGATAATTGATAGACTGATTGTTTCTCGGTAAAT
>NZ_DGTE01000013.1:0-16821 GCF_002393675.1 Streptococcus sp. UBA4344 | reverse complement strand
CTGTTCCCAATCGTCAGTAAATCCTGGGAAACGAATTTCTGGATTTTTTTCACCTTTTTTCGGAAACATTTTTTGAAGCATGAATTTTTTAAGCTCTTTTGTCTGTTCACACTTACGCTGATGAAGAGTGATGAGGTGGTCGAGACTCTTAAAGTATTCAGCAATTTTTTCCTGCTCTTTTACGCTTGGTACCATAAAAGGTATTGTTGAGAGAACAGGATATTTTAAATTCCATGTATCAGAGGTGAGACCTTGAGACCATCTTTTAAAGATTTCAAGTGTTGGTTGCTTTTTAAATAATTCCATAAAGAATTTACCACTGCAGTTATTTTTAGGAATTAGAACCGTATAGGCAGGACTTACAATACCGTCATAATCAGAAGTTCCAACAGCACCCTGCCACATTCTCATAGAGTTATACGGAACATCGCCTTTTTTTACAACTTTATAATTACTTTTATCTTCTGATGCAATATTTCTCTTTTCAGAATCAATTTGCCTAATTACTCCATTTGAAATAGTAACAGACAATAATTCTTCGTTTCCTGATGCTCTTTCAGAACGCTCATCAAAGACATCCCCCAACTTACGCTGTTCCCAATCATCAGTAAAACCCTTAAATCTTATTTTTGGTACGCCATTAGTTTTCATAATTTCCCCCACTTACGCCGATTTTACTTTTTGTTTCTAGAAAATCGCAGAAAACCTCCACTGGAGCTTTTCTCTCCCAATCATCAGTAAAACCTTTAAATCTTATGTTAGGTACTTTATTAGTCATATTACATCTCCTTAAATACCTTTAGAAAGGCTTCAACTGAGTCTTTAGTCTCATTATCCGCAAAAGTCAAGTCACCAAGCATGTCAAGGAAATTAGCGTTTGCTTCGTTAATAGCTTTGTTTGTTTCCTCGATTTCTTTTGTCAATGCTTTCAAATCTACTGGAATTTCTTCTTCACTAGTATCAACATAACGTGGGATATTAAGGTTAAAGTCATTTTCTTCAATATCTTCAAATGAAGCTAGATAAGCTTCTTTTTCAACATTTTCACGTTTTTTGTAAAGCTCTAGAACATGCTCGATGTGTTCTTCTTTCATGACATTTTGTTTTTTCTCTTTTTCAAATTGTTTTGAGGCATCGATAAAGAGAACATCACGACCTTCGCGGTGTTTTTTCAAAACAATGATACATGTTGGAATTGACGTATTATAGAACATGTTTGCTGGTAGACCAATAACAGCATAAATAGAACCATTTTTAAGAAGTGTTTCACGAATAGTCTTTTCAGCAGCTCCACGGAACAAAACACCATGCGGAAGTACGATTGCCATTGTTCCTGTTTGTTTCAAATGATAAAAACCATGAAGTAAGAAAGCGTAGTCAGCTTTTGATTTTGGAGCTAATTTTCCACCATAATCCATGAAACGTTCATCTTGTAAGAAACCTTTTGCTGCAGACCATTTTGCTGAATATGGAGGGTTCATAGTAACCATATCAAAACCTGTTTCAACATCTGTTGGCCAGTCGGCATCAAGTGTATCTGCATTGCGCAATACTTGATTATCAGGGTGAACTTTATGTAAGAACATATTCATACGAGCAAGATTGTAAGTTGATGGCATTAGTTCTTGACCATAATACTTAATATAACCTGGCTCACTAGAATAATTCTTACAGCTCAAAAGCAAAGAACCTGACCCCATACATGGATCATAAACTTGCAAACCTTTTTTATCTTCTTGCCCCATAATGGCAATACGTGTCAAAAGTTGAGCTGGGCCATGTGGCGTATAGAATTCTCCAGCTTTTTTACCAGTTTCAGAAGCAAATTGACCAATCAAATACTCATAAGCATTTCCAAGGACATCACCTTCGGCATGGATAAGGTCAGCATCTTCTAAAACTCGAAGGACTTCAGCAACTGTTGCACTTTGTTTTTGGTCTCCAGTACCAAGACGATTTGAATACAAATCAACGTCTGCAAACAAGCCATTGAAAAGTTCATCTGATTCATGAATACGATTAAATGCTGCTTGTAATTTTTCACGATTAAAAGCATTAAGCTTCACATCTTTTAGCATGCTTGTATAAGTCATTTGAGGTTCAAGCGTGTAGTGAAGAGATTCTTTTAATTCTTTAAGAAACTCCTCTGCATCATCTTCTTGCATTTCTTCCTCATACGCTGCTTGTGCTTCTTCTAATGTTTCTGGCATTTCATCAGTCAAAAGGTCATAAGCACTCACAAGGTAAGAATCTGATAAATATTTATAAAAAATAAGGCCTAATAAGTAAGTTTTGTATTCATTCGCATCCATTTTCCCGCGAAGAACATCTGCCCCACTCCATAGTACCTGTAATAAGTCTTTACTTTCAGCCATAAAAATTTCCTTCTAATATATTTTTAAAATATCAAGTATATTATATCATGCTTCCACCACGCACGGAACCGTTATCTTGACCATTCAAATAAAAAACTTACCTAGCTCTTCATAAAACTAGGTAAGTTATTCTTGGTTAATCTTCACGTTCTTCATCCTCAACCTCTTCCAACCCTACCAATTGT
This sequence comes from Streptococcus sp. UBA4344, assembly GCF_002393675.1. NCBI lineage: Bacteria > Bacillati > Bacillota > Bacilli > Lactobacillales > Streptococcaceae > Streptococcus > Streptococcus sp. UBA4344. The sequence goes on along the minus strand of NZ_DGTE01000013.1, from coordinate 14,261 downwards.
CGTTGATGTCTCCTTTTGGGTTATCTTACCTCATACCGATACGTTCTGACTTGGGGGCTTTCTTGGGTGGTGATGATGGTGAAGTAAAAGTAATGGTCGCGGTGGTCTTTGCTGTTTTCTTTGTTAAGTTTGAAGTAGTTTTTCTGGGTTAGTGCCATTTCTCGTAGGATATCATCTGTGAGAAAGGTTAGGGGGATATCCATGTTAGAGTATTTGTAGAAGTCTTCTTCAAACTTAAGATAGCTCTCTGAAAAATAGTCTAGTTGTAGTTTGTCTTGGTAGAGTTCGTGTCGGCTCATTTATACCTCCTCGATGCCGATGGTGATAATGTCATTGATATCAAGCGCGTGGTAATGGTGTCTAGTCTGTAGGGTGATATTTGTCGGGGTTAATTCAACCACTTGTCCGCTGATGGTTTTATGGCCTAAGCCATCTTTTAGGGTAAAAAGGCCAGTCAATTGACTAGCATAGAGTTGTCCGATTAAGGTTAATTTTTCAGCTTTGCTGAGTTGGCTAGAGAAGTTTTCTTTTTGGCTGTCGTGTTTTAAAGAGGTGGTGTGCTCAGATAAGAAAAATCCCATCCACTTCTCCATGCCTCGGTCTTGATGCTCACGCGCCGATTGAAATGGTAAATAACTACGATCAATCATTTTAATCCATCTAATCCCCCAGCAGAATGTCCTCCGACCAAACGGCTGCGCTCCAAACTTCGTGAAGCTTCCTTCAAAGCATTAGCTTTTTGAATCGTTGTAAAGCCGAATTGGTCGCGAATGGCATCGATTGCTGACTGGAGCCTTTCTTCTTTTTCTATTTTTTCAACGTCGTCAAAAAGGGAAATCAAACCATAAGATTCATCAACCAAGCCTGAATAAGAAACGCCGATATGTCTAACCACTCCTCCCGTGTATTTTTTACGAAAAAGGGTTGTGACGTGTTTGATTAATTGGTTAGTGTTATTAGTTGGCTCGATTTTCATCTGGGCTTGAAGGTGTCTTTGTGGCGCAGCTTTTGAAAAGCCAACGTAAATCGACACATTAGTCGTTTTCTTGTGGGCACGTCTAAGACGTATGGCTACCTGCTCTGCCATTTCCCCAAAAACTAAGTCGATATCAGCCTGCTTAGTGTAGTCACGCGGAAGAACCTGAGAATTTCCGATACTCTTTGACTTAGCTTTATAAGGCTTGTGAACGTTGCTCTCATCAATGCCGTTAGCATGAAAAAAGAGGTCAACGCCAACGACACCAAGCTCTTTCTTAAGAATATCAGGATTACAATTGGCAAGTTCCTTGATAGAGAAAATGCCAAGCTTATTTAGGCGTTTTTCCATACGGCTACCAATTCCCCAAAAGTCTGTCATTTTCGGAATAGCCCAAACCTTACTTTCAACATCTTCATAGGACCAATTAGCCCGCATGGTCGGGGTCTTTTTAGCTTCGTTATCAAGTGCCAACTTGGCTAGTAATGGATTGGCATTAGACATACCAACCGTTGAGTAGATGCCTGTCTTTTGCCAAATTTCTCGCTGAATCATAGCAGAAACCTTATCCAGCTTTTCTTTCTTACCTAAGGTCTTGTCAGGGATAAAATAGTTCAGCGACGAGGTCAAATCAATAAAGCCTTCATCAATCGAATAAGGCAGAATGTCTTCTGGGCTAGCGTAATTTTGAAAAATATGCTGAATCTCAATATTCTTTTCAATGTAAGCATCCATGCGCGGTGGGACGATAAAAGTCACCTTAGCCCAGTCTTCAATGTATTTGACAAATTCAGGCGTGGTTGGCAAACCTTGACGTTTGGCATTGTAATAAGAAAACTTGCGTGTATGCACATCAAAAGGCAAATCATACGCACGGCTGACATTGGCTTTTCCAAAGACTTTTTTAAACATGGGCGACGAGGCTAGGATTAAGCCGCTAGCATTTTCTGCTCGGCTCATAACACATAAAGACGTTTTTAAAGGATGCAAGCCACGCGCCACACACTCCACACTAGCATAAAAAGATTTCATATCCACAAAAGCGATGTCCGCGCGTGGCTCTCGTGAATAATCAAAATACCCCATCTAAGCCTCCATGGTAATCAGAATAGAATCATTGACCAAAAAGGCGTATGGTGAGAGTTCGCTGTCTTGATTTTCTGGTAAATAAACTCTTGAAAACCGCTGATGCATGACAGATTCCGCAAAATCATCCATATCAAAAATTTCGACCTTGCTATCAGGAGCTAAGTCATATGAATCTAAATCTAAAATATCTTTTAATCGCATCTTATCCTCCTATGATTGGCATAAAGCTCCCGACAATTTTCCCGACAATCCTTGGATTATCCTCATAAGGAGCAAATTTGTCCGCATAATCTTTATTAATTGATACTAAGCGCAAGCCATTTTCCTCGCGATAGACCTTTTTGATATAAGTCTGTGAATTCCAAACAACGGCATAAACTGCACCGTCATAATCAAAACCAGTGTCACGAATGAGAGCTACTGAGCCATTATGATAAGTCGGTTCCATAGAATCCCCATCAATCCACGAGGCAAAATCATGCGCCAACTCTTTATCAAAATAAACTGTATCGTAATCCATGTCATCATAGACATTAGCACCAACACCAGCTGACAGGCGCTCATAAACCTTATAAGCAAAACGTGGTTCGTGAACCATAGTAACCACCTTATGCTGCTGTTCAAGTAAATCTTGAACATAAGTCAAAGCTTTATCCTGATTTTGGTCAGTTAATTGCTTATAAAGAGTCGCAATCTCAAGCTCAGAAAAATAGCCGTGCGACACTTGCAAAAGCTCTTCTAACTTAGCCAAGTTAGCTTTTGTTGGCTTTGCCGTACCTTTTTCCCAAGCAAAATAAGACTGCTTAGAAATCCCAAGCTCCTTTGCTAGTTCTGTCTGCTTCAAACCAAGCTCCAAACGACGATTTTTTAACTTTTCAGGATAATACATCAAACTCACCTCTTTTATCGCATTTTGTAAAGAAAAACTGATTTGTTTTTAAAAGTCAGTTATATAACTGACTTAATTATATAAAAAAAGTGGAACATTGTCCACTTTGACATGTAGATGAAGTCGCAAAGATTATTACCAATTTTCCCACTCAGTTTTGATAGTCACATCACCATAATCCTTAGGTGAAAACTTGCTATCATAGATAGAGCACCAATCTTTTAACACTTTTTGGTTCACAACTTCGTCGTAGTATTTGTCTAAATCAGATGCCGTTATGCCATATTTTGTGAGATAAGTTTTGACTTTGGATTGGTCTTCGATGTATTTATCTGAGTTAGCTAGATTCAATCGAAGTGTTTTATCTAATATTCTCTCTCTTTTTGAATAATAGACATTAAAGACAACGGTTACTTTTGCATTAATGTACTTCTCAAAAAACATATGAATCCCTTTGCTATTTTGATATAAATCAAAAGATAGATGTAGGCAAGACTAGAATAGCTATTAGTTTTTGATCATAAATCCTCCTTTATTTGCCTGTCGCAGACTCTATGCGATTCAAAAATACAGCTTCAAAATCACTGGCTACTGAATGAAGATTATCTGACGCTGTTTTAACAGCTGATGTGATTTGTGTCAGTATAGTTGCAGATTTATCAATCGCTTTGTGGCAACGTGTGTTTCCTGCTAAATTAGTCTGTGTGTCTTTGCTGACAGTGGCACTTGAAGACAAGGTCTGACAAGCGTTAGCTAACTGACTAGCATAGGTATGCGCTACTTCTTGATTACTTTTGACTGTTCCCATAAAAAAATCCTTTTCACCTAATTTATTTTTCACTTTATCATAAAAACGCTTATAAGACAGAAAAAAAGCGGACTTAGGCCCGCCTAAATTCAACTATTGTATGGTATTCATCCATTTTCTACTGCGGAACATAAAGACTGACACGATAAAACGGAACAATTCCTCTTGCGATAGAATAAAATAAACCCAAACAATCGGCAATTTTAAAACCAAGCCGGTAAAGAGCCCTAACGGAACACCGATACACCAAGTTCCTAAAATATCAATAATCATAATATACTTAGTTCTACCACCACTTCGAATAATGCCTCCGCCTAGTATCATGTTTTGAACTTTGACAGGTGCTAATATGGCAAATGTTATGAGTAATTGTGTGCCGACACGGCTGACATCGTCACCGACATTGTACAGATTGATATAAAATCCTTGGCTAAGTACAAGAATAACTGACAAAATCAAGGAAGCCACAAAACCGTAAAGACATAGTCTCTTAGAATCTTGATAGGCCCTATCGTAATCATGTTCACCCAGACGACGACCAATCAAAATTCCCGCAGCTTGCGATAGGCCAGACAAAGCTCCGATAAATAACCCTTGGATTGGACCAGTTAAGGACATCCCCGCAAGTTCACTAGTCCCCATATGACCATAAATATAAGTGTTAACATTTTGCCCAATAGTCCAAAGCAACTCATTAACAACAATCGGTGTCAGCATGACAATATACTGAACAACTTCTGCTTTTGTCATATGTAAATCAAAAGCAAAACGGCATGTTCTACGATAGAAGTAAATCATCAAGAGCAGATTCACAACTTGTGATAAGAGACTAGCAACTGCAGCCCCCTTTATCCCCATAGGGCTTATACCAAAATGACCAAAAATCAAAACATAGTTCATAAAGGTATTGACCAGAGCCGCCACAGCACTAATGTACAAAGGATATTTGGCACGGTTACGACAACGTAATTGTACCGCTAACAGTGTCGAAATCCCAGACAATGGATAAACCCAAGCCAAAATTTGAAGATAGGGTTTCGCCGATAAAACAACACTGCTATCTTTGGTGAAAATACCTGCAAGTTCGCTTGGCAAGGATAAGCAAAGCACCATGGTAAACAAGGCTAATGCTAACATGACCAAAAGATTAACAGACATACTTGTATTAATCTTTTTCTGATCATTTTTCCCCATGTACTGGGAAACCATAATCCCTGTTACAGTAGCGATAGCCCCACTGACAAAAGCAAAAACAAACTGTGGTTTTCCACCAACTTCAACAGCTGCAATTGCAGTTTTTCCAAGTTGTCCGACCATTAACTGGTCAATCATAGAAAACGACGACTGAAGCATTGCTTGTAAAGCAACTGGGATAGCAATAGCTAACGCTTCTTTCAAGAATTCTTTTCTTTTTGTCATATGCATTCTCCATATTTTATGATAATTGCATTATACCGCAAACGTTTGCAAACCACTAGTGGTCCATCTGCACAATTTTTTTAGGCATTTAGCCCCTAAAAAAACACCCTTAGCCAAATTTGGCTAAAGGTACATATTTAGAGGATTCTAATCAAGATAACAAATGAATCAAAGTGGCTATCACATCACAGCCATTTCCGATAAGATTTCCAATAAAATGTGCCGTCATCACAACATAGATATTCCTGGTTTTGATGTAAGACACACTCAAAGGAAATGCCCAAATCATAGCTAATAAAATACCCCACCATGAAAGAGAATGCTCTAAAGCGTAGAATAGCATGCTAAAAAAGGTCGTGAGGACAATTATTTTCTTGCTAGCAAAACGAATCATACTTTTTCTATAAAATGTTTCTTCGGTCACTGCTGGCAAAAAGATGGTCGAAACAGCAAATATTAAGAGTGTCAACCAACTGTCTCTTTTCAAACCAATAGTTCCAGTATTAAAATTTGGAAAAACACCTTCTAAAAATACGGTCAAGCCAAAAGCAAACATAAACCCTAGCAAAGTCAGTAAAACTTGAATCCAGTACTTTCTACCACTCTTAAAACTTAAAAACCAGCCTTTTAAATTAAGATCTTTCGAGATAAGAAAATACGCTAGGAGCAAGAGATAAAATAAAGCATTTGTGTAAATGATATAGCTAGATGGCACAATCAAACACGACAAGACAAAGACCACTTCAATCATAATAGGAATAGCGTTTGAAGTGATATAATCTCTAAAACTAATCTTTTTCTGTTCACTCATCATATCCTGAAATCTCCCTTTTTAGATGTCAATTTATCTTAGTATTTCAATACTAATCTATCTTTCTTCACCAAAATTATACACCAATACTAGCTAAACTTAAAGTTTTAAGCATAAAAAAGCTACCAAATACTAGCACGCACATCACTAGATTTGATAGCTTCTTTTATGGAGTTATTGCTTTTTTAACTAAACTAGTATTTAAATACTAAACTTTATTAATGAGTGATTAAGCTTCTACAAAAGCTACATCTTCATCTTCCAAGTCACCAGTTTTTGCATCATAATAGTGTTTGTGACCTTCAGCGTCTGTAGCAAATCCGCCTTTAGTTTGAACACCATTTTCATCAAAATGCAATGATTGACCGTTGATTTCTTGGTCACCAGTTACCACTTGACCATTTTCGTCAAAGTAATACCAATTGTCACCGTCAGCGATAAATTTATTTGTGGCAAGATCACCTGAATCTGGATCGTAAAAGTGACGGTTTCCTTCAGCGTCTGTCACAAAGACACCTTTAGCTTGAAGGCCATCTTCAGCAAAGTAAAGTTTTTGACCACGGATAACTTGTGAACCTGTTGCCAAGTTACCATTTTCGTCAGCATAGTACCAGTGGTTATCACCTGTTGTGAAGAAGTCACCAACAAATTTTTCACCAGATTTGGCATCGTAGTAACTACGTGTACCATCTTCATTTGTCACAAAGATACCTTTGGCTTGGACACCATTTTCATCGAAGTACAATTGTTGACCATTAATAGTTTGAGCACCTTTAACAGCTACACCGTCTTCGTTAAAGTAATACCATCCACCATTGATAAGAGCGAATTCAGAAGCAACCATTGCACCTGAGTCACCTTTGAAGTAACGTGTATTACCATCTTTGTCTTTAACAAGTTGACCTTTAACTTGGTTACCATTTTCATCGTAGTATTGGTAATCTTCACCGATTTTAACAAGACCACGCGCCATAATACCGTCTTTACCGAAGTAACGCCAGTTAGTTACAGTTTTGGCAACACCATCAACTGTTTCAGTTGTGTTGAAGGCATAGTAATGACCACCTTCATAACGGCTACCTGTTTTACCGAAGTAGTATTGGTTTCCTTCTGCATCTTCGTAGATAGCGTCACGAATTTCAATACCATTTGGCAAGAAGTAATAAGTTTGACCGTCGATTTCACGCATACCAGTTACCATGTGACCATCTTCGTCAAAGTAGTAATGGTTTCCGTTGTAAAGAACGAATGAAGATTTAGCTTGGTAACCACTTGTTGAGTAGTAAGTCATACCTTTACCATCATAGTAGAAACCAGTTTGAGCTGAATCTGATGTCATTTGTTTTGGAAGGAATGCGCCGTTTTCGTTAACAGTGAAGTATGTACCTGTTGCTTGATCGTTAAGAACGTAATCAGAACCTTTGCCAAGAATGTTTGTTCCGTTGAAGTATTCAGCTTTCCAAACTTTAATCTTAGTTGATGGATCGATTTTCTTACCGTTAGAAATCATAACACGTTCAAAGATTGATGGGTATTTTTCTTGAAGGTATTCTAAGAATTCACCACCGTATTGTGCTTGATAGTCTTTACCACTACTTTTAGTGTTTGCGGCATAAGGTTTGTTCTTAATTTGAGCACCTTCGCGTTCTTCACCGTAGTCGTTAACACGTGTTGCTGTTACGATTTCTTCACCTGGAAGAGCGTAAATTTGGTCTGGAACCCAGTCAGCGATGACTTGAATACCTTTAGAGTGAAGTGCTTTAATGGCATTTCTTAAGTCTTCTGCTGAACCGTATTTATTGTTTTTGCTCATTGCCAAGTCATAACGGTCGCTGAAGGCATAACCATTTTGGATGATTGAGTCAAGGAATGTACCATCAGTAGATGACACGTATTGTGGTGCCAATTCAAATGATGTGATACCCCATGATTCGAACAAATCAGCATTTTCAGCAATGACTTTGTTAGTGTATTGTGAAGGGTCTTGAACAAAGTCTTGGAAGTTTGAGAATCCTTCAAAGATAACTTGTGAATCAAGAGCTGCTGAAGTTTCGTAAGTTAATTTGCCTTCTTCTTTAGCTTCTGTGCTTGCTTTCACACTGATATCTTGATCAGCAGATGCACCAACTGGTACCCAAACAGTAAGGAAACCGTTCATATCAACTGTTTGGAAGCCTTTGATTTCATCACCTGTGAAGTAGATAAATCCGTTTTCGTCAACCAATTTAGTGATATCAGTATCAGAATCGTTAAGGTAAGCTTGTAATCCGTTATCAGTTGGTGAAAGCAATGGACGGTAGTATTGACCTGCGTGGGCAATACCAACTTGTACAGCAATCACATCAGAACTGTTCAATTTAAGGTTTGGATTGTTAGAAATGATTGTAACAATACCTGAAGTTGGAACAGATTCGTCAGTTGCTTTTTGATCAGCTGTCATGATACCTTTACCAAAACGAACTGATGTCAAAACGCCACCGTTAGCACCTTCTGGGTATTGAACGTCCATTGCTTGACCACCAGCTGCGTATTTAATACGTGATTTAAGAAGAGCTGTGATTTGATCATAGTATGGAGATTTAACTGCCATATATTGACCATTATCAGTGAACAAGTCACCGTAGTAAACACGTGGAACAGATTCCATATTTGTCAAAAGCAAAGCGTATGCTGCTGGGATATTGAAGTGAGTGTATTGTTTATGAACGCTGTTCATATCAGCGTTATAAATTTCGAAGGCTTGTTTCAATTCATCAAGTGTGAATGTGAAACCATCTGTTTTAGGATTGATTTTACCAGCAATGATTGATGCGATAATACCTTGTACTTCACTATCGTGTGCACGAACAAAGGCATATGATGGCATTGTATCACCATAAGCGCTATCTACAGTACGGTCAGTCATACCAAGATCATTGTGAATCAATGATTCTAGGCTAGTACGGCTACCTTCTGGACGAGTCAAAGCATCAAGGAAGGCCATACGAAGACCGTTATCGATAGCAAGTGCTGCACCATTTGTATCGTGGTTGTAATCAGGGTCGTTAAAACTCCAAGCTTCAAGGATAGAAATGTGAGCAAGTGCTTGTGCTTCTGTTTTGTTAACACCATAAGCTGCTTCAAACAAATCAGTGTAAAGTTGTAGAAGGTCAGCGTCCACATTATCTACGGCATCGACACGAACACCATCAAAGTTAGCGTCAGCGTCACCAAAGACGACTTTACCCCAGTTCATAAGGTAGTAAAGTTGGTTCAATTGTTCAGCTTGAACGACTGGGTTTGAGTTATCAACGTCGTTTGCAAGCAAGAAGTCATAACCACCTGTACGGTCAGCTTTGTGGTAATTTGTTTGACCATTTTGATAAGTAGGTGCGCGGTTAAGAAGACGGTAGTCTGAATTAGCCCATTCAGTTAAGTCACTGTTAACGTAAAGAAGGGCACCACCTTGCAAGTGGTCAGTGTCACGATCTTCTGAGTTCATGTTCCATTTATCTTGTGTTGAAACAAATGAAGCAATGATTTCACGCAACCATTCAGCGTTACCACGACGTGTGATTTCTTGTTCAATTTTAATTTGAATAGCTTCTGCAGCTACGTTCAAGCTAGCTTGACCATCTTCAGCAGAATATTTTTTATCCAAACCAAAGTATTCAGACATATGGTTAAGGTAGTTCACTTGTGTATCAACATCAGGCCACCATGCCATTACCAATGGACGGAATGTTTCTTCTGTTGAATCTACCCAGTTTTCACCATTTTCCAAAACTTTAGTAGGACGATACCAAGAATTAGCTGTTAAATAACCATCAACCAATTCAAAGCTTTTTTCTGTTGAATCGTAAGCTTGGTTATTTTTTGAGAAGTTATCGACAAGATCTGTCAATCCTTCTGTAAATGAGTATGTTGATGTAGATGACAAAGCACCTGTTTCAGCATCAAAGTAAAGCAATTGACCATTTACAGTGATTGCAAAGTTTTTCTTAACTGTACCATCTTCTTGAACATAGTAGTATTTACCATCAATTTTTTTGATGTTATCCAAGCTCAATTGGTCAACAGCTGCTTTTTCAGCGTCTGTTGCTTCTGCTGCTTTGTTTGTTTTGTCATCACGCACTTCTTCGTCAGTAGCTTTGTGTGATTCTTCTGTTGGGTTAGTTTCAGAAGTTTCACTTGTTTCTGTTGAAGTAGCTTCTGAAGGTTTAGTTGTTTCTTCAGATGATGCTTCTGTAACTGAGCTTTCTGTAGCCTTGTCATCAGCTTTTGCAGATGTATCATCTGTTGTTTTTTGTGAATCATCGGCAACTACTGTTTCTTCTGTTGATGAAGCTTCTGTTATTGCTTCTTGTGCTTCTGTAGTTGTGGCAGAAGTTTCTGTCTGACTACTACTTGCACTAGTTGCTGGCGTATCACTGCCTCTTGTAACTGCAACAGCATTTGTTTCATCGGCAGAAACAGTATGTGTTGTAGTAGCAGCTCCTGCAACTGCTCCAACTAATACGAAACTTGCAACAGCAATGGTTACCCATTGTTTTTTAACTTTGTGTAGCTTATAGCGAATCTTGTTTTCCATAAATCCTCCTAAATAAATTCCATAAAAAGACTACACGAATAGTTTACTCGAAATTACAAATGGGTTAATTCTTTTTGCATATGTGATGTTTCGGCTTTCAATTCTGAAATTCTGTCTAACATTTGCTGTGCAATGCTATGACATTCAAGAAACATCATGATTTCTGCGCATTTTTCCATTGTCTGAAGACCTGATAAATTCCCTGTTTTAAACAAGTAATAACCTCTGCAGTACTTAATAGCATTGCGAATGAACAAATCGGTTTCATCTTTTTTCAAATTATCAGCGTAATTCAGCAGCTTAAAGGCTAAGGAAAAGCGACTTCTTTCAATACAAACGTTAATCACATTGAACAACATCTGATTGACCAGGCGGCGATTTTCAGGAATTTCTTGATAGAACTGCGTGCGGTTAATCATTTCACAAGCAAAAGTTTCAACCAAGTTACTTGTCATCAATGAGGCACTGTAAGTGAAAAGCCAGAGCTCATAACGCCCCCATTCTTCAACTGAAAACAGGTAATCTACCAAGAATTGAACGTCCTTTTTTGCGACCTTTTCTTTCTTGTCACACTGCTGCAAAACAGCTTTGACAATGATTGTATTGAGTTTGTAAAATTTTTGGTTTGGTGATGAAGCTTCAAGTTGCTGACATTTGACTAGATAGTGTTTTAGGGTTAGTGTATTCTTTTCAATGTAAGCCTTAGCCACTTCATCTTGAAAAAGCAGTGTTTGATTTTGTAAGTAATTCCTACAAACACACTGAAATTCTGCAATAGAGACATTCATATTCTCCAAACACTGATAAAGCGTATCAGCGTTAATATTACTAACACCACGTTCAAAACGTGATAACTGCGCGATGGAAATAACCTCCCCAGCTATTTCCTTTTGCGATAAGCCTTTTGATTCTCTCAAAAGCTTAAAGCATTTTCCAAAATTATTTTCCATGATGTATCCCTTTCCATAAAAAATAGAACATCATCTATATTACTCCATTTTTAGGTTTATGAAAAGATATTTTTTGTATGTTTTCAAGAAAATTTCAGAAAAGTTACAATTATCATTCGATTTTTGCATCATTGCAAAACATTACTTTGATAATTGAAATTATTTTTAGTGAAAAGGTAGTCAATAAATAAAAAAGCCATTTCAAAAAATGAAATGACTTTACCAAATAAATGGAATCAAACGATAACGAACTTTTTCTTGATAGTCCTGATAGCCTTTTAAATACTTTTCAAGTACAACTTCTTCATTTCGAATACGCTTGACAATGAGGGGAATGTAAAAAAGCAAGATTATAAATGACAAAAGAGAACCTAAGACAAGTCCCATAGATAAAAATAACAATAAAGTAGCCCCATACATAGGGTGACGAATAATACCGTATAAGCCAGTATCAACCACCTTCTGCCCTTCTTGAACCCCAATCGTCCGAGCTAGGTAAGTATTTTCACGCAAAACCTCAGCATATAAGCCATAGGCTAGAAGAAAAACGACTGATGCATAGTAACTAACACTAGGGGATAACCGCATCCAATTAAAGCGAAAACTAAAACCTGCTAACAAAAAAACCAACAGAAACATGAGCGCACTCCATTTTATAACTGACTGCTGCTCTTCTTCACTTTCTTTAGCATCTAACCGCTTTTGAAGCAAGCTTGGATTAAGAACCATCATGACTAGCCCTGCGACAAACATTGGGATAAAGAGAATGGCTAACAACAGCCAAGCATTCCAAAAACGTAAACTTCCCGCTGAAAGAAATAAAAGCATAGCGACAAGCAAAAATCCTAATAAAAATTTGCTAATAGCCTGAATAAAAAGTTTTTTACTCATTTATCTCACCTCATTCAACTCAAATAGGCAATCCAAATAGACAAAAGCGCATAAAATCAACTGTTCCATGAGCAATCATGGCTGATGCAATATCTCGTTTTCTCTGCAAAAAGGCAAAAACTAGACCAAAAATGAGAAGATATAAAACAACCGATATCAGCCATTCAAGCAGACCAGATAAAAAGCCATTTTTAAAACACTCCACTGTATGGGGTAAAATATGCGGAATAGTCATCATAACATAAGCTGTCAATTCTTGTCCTTTCGACTGCAACTTCTGACCAGATACCATGGATAAACAAAAAGCATAAAAAACAGTCCGATATGCAATTTCTTCAATAATAGCAGGACTCAAGGAAAGCAAAAAGGCTTTAAAAACGCTGGATGGCTGAAGGGGATTACTTCCTAACATCAACAAACAATTAATAGCACCCCAAATGAGTCCAACAAATATGCCAATACCAATACTGGTTGCTACACTTTGGCCAGAATTTCCCTTAAACCATTTCAAGGCTCCCTTTGTTTTTTGAGCAAAAACACCCATCACAGCACAAGCCGATAAAAAGACAAGGACGATATTAAATATCGACAAAGGTGTTAGATGAATCAGTTCTGACAAAATATACAAGCCACAAAGCCCGCCAGAAATAATCAAGTGCTTAGGCTGCAAGTAACGATAGTATTTCCAAAGAATAAAGCTATCAATCACAAGAACATAAAACTCTAAAAGAAGCCAAACAAGCTGTTTTTGATTAAGTATTAGACTACCTAGCCAAAAAAACAGCAAATATATCAAAAATGATAGCCATACTCTATTTAATTTCATATTTTCTTTTTTCATAATTCTCTTCATCGTGATTATTAATTATAGTTATCATATCATATTTAAAAATCTTTTACCCAAATTGAGTAAAAGATTTTTTTATTTTATAAATGCTTCTAATTCTGTCACATAGGCTGCCGTATTATCCGCAAAATAACCACAATGTGGGTAGCCTTTTCGAATAACCACATCAACTTTTGGAAGATATTTTTTAAAAGCTTTTTTAGAAACGCCGAGATCAAAATCTTTCTCGCCATATTCTAAATGAAGTTTGCTTTGTTGTTCTGCTGTTAACAGATGTAAATCATAATGGCAACAAGTGTGGCAAATAGCATCAATTTCCTGGTTGGTAATTCTATCAAAATTTTTCGTCATCAACTTAGCCAAATCAATACCATACATTCTAATAAGAGATTGTGATGCTGCTGCGCCAGATTTTTTTAGTGCTCTTTTCTTTTGCATGAAAAGAAGGCGCGTGACATTTTCTAACAGCCAAACATTTTTCTTCAAAGCAACTCCATCAAACCAAGCGTGCTCAATTGTGAAGCATTGGTCATTAAATAATCGCCATCCGATAGCCACGCCAAGCGAAGCACCGTAAACTAACTTAATATCGAAATACTCTTTTTCGACAAGATAATCTTTCAATTGCCGATATTCATCATCAGCACTCAAATACTGTCCCGCTTTACCATGACCACCTTGGTCGGGTGCGATAATGCAATAATCACCTTTCAAATATGGTTTCATCAACTGATACAAATTCTCACCAGATATCATCATCGGTGCTAAGAGGATTACCTTAGGATGTTCAGGATTACCAAATTCATGGATATACATTCGCCATTCACTTCTTTCCCTAACTTTTTAATCTTTATTTTTCAAGAGCAATAAGCCATAAATGCCTAACAAAACATAGGCAACAAGCGACGTTATCAAGGCAATTTGTGGATACTGATTACTTGTTGAAAAACAAAAAGGAATACCACAAAGGTCGATAACAAAGTGCAAGACGATTGGTACCCAAAGGTTACG